>CADBND010000105.1 GCA_902795875.1 uncultured Erysipelotrichaceae bacterium | reverse complement strand
TACGTTCACTCTTCAACCTGTCCTCAACAGCGATCGCCATCCCCTTTCCGATCTCATTGAGATCTCTTCCGTGTTCCTTTAAGTCCCAGAACATCCCCTTCGTATCGACCTGATAGGAAAGATCACCTTCCGCAAGAGCTCTCCCTCCCTTTTTCAGAGCCAGAAGCTTGAGGCAGACATACAGTACAAACGGGATCAGTATCATCATCTCGATGATCCGAAACAAGCCATAGACCTCGTAATTGGTGAAGGCAAAAAACAGCAACTCAAGAAAACACAACAGAAACAAGAATAAGGCACTCTTATAGACAAGCGGGATCTGCCTGATCAAAGATAGGAACCATTTCAAGGACCTCTTCAGGAAGGAAAAGCCCTTTGATACAGCGGAAAACAGTAACGTTCCCGCTTTCCAGATCAAGGTATTTCGAAACAGGCTCTTCTGCTTTATGCGTACTGCCGCCGACATGGACAGAGCCAATGTTCCGACGATCAGATACAGGACAAACAGAAAGACGCAGGCGAAAGAAAAAACATCATCATTGAATCCCTGATCAAATAATACGAGACACAGAAGGACCGACCCCAGAAACAATGTGACCAGCACATCAAAAGGAACGGCATTCAGTGGACCCGGATAAAGCCCGCCATCTTCGTTTCTTCTTCCGCTCACGCTAAGCAAGGCGACAAAAGAAACGACAAACGATATTGCAAAGAAAACGATCAGCGCAAATATCCCATAGCGCAATGGATACAGCAGATCCAAAGCTTTCCGGACAAAAGAATAGAAATCGTTCTCATTCCCGGGCAGGATGCAGACCTTCAACCGGTATTGCTTCAGATCCGTATCAGCTCCCTCATCATGACGATTCCCGTAATAGAGACTGACGACCTTTCCGGAATCATCTGCTTCGATATGATACGTAAAGACGAAATCATCTCCCTTTTCGGAATAATCCTTGCAGGAAGCGATCAAATGATCTTCTTCATCATAGAGCGCATATACGATCCTTCCGTCTCCTTCAAAAGAAGCAGGATCGTTCAGATCGGAAATACGCTCACAAAGATCGCTCCTCAGCCTGCCGATGACGATCCTTGAATACAGTTCCTCCTTGGACCTTGTATAGAATTCTTCCTCGACCATATACAGTGCCAGGATCGACGACAGACCGACCAACAGCGCCATGATCGTACAAAGAAGGAACAGAAACGTCTTTCCCGTTATCGTTGACATCGCTTTTTTCATCGTTTCCTCTCCTTTTCAAATTTATAACCCTGTCCGAAGATCACCTTAACATAACGGGGTTCGGATGGATCGATCTCGATCTTTTCCCTGAGATGTCTTATATGAACGGCCACCGTGTTTTCAGAACCGTAGAGCTTCTCCTTCCAAACTTTCTCATAGAGCTCCTTGGGAGAATAGACCCTTCCCGGATCAGCCATCAGAAATTTCAGTATTTCGAATTCTTTCGGTGTCAGATTCACCTCTTCTCCATCCACATAGACTTTTTTTGCCCGGTCATCGAGGGCTATCCCGCCGATCGAATACATCTCTTCGTTATCGACATTACTGCCGAGCTTGAGATATCTTCTGAGCTGCGAATTCACTCTCGCCGTGACCTCCAGAGGATTGAAAGGCTTGGTGATATAGTCATCCGCACCGACATTGAGCCCCAGTATCTTATCCGTATCCTCACTTTTTGCCGTAAGCATGATGATCGGCATATTGTGATCCACCCGGATCCTTGACAGCGTCTCCATCCCATCCATCACCGGCATCATCACATCCAGAAGGACCAGATCGATCTCCTCATTTTCCACGATCTGCAGCGCCTGTTTCCCATCATAAGCCGTAAAGATCTCACGGTCATCAGCTGAAAGATAGATCTTCAGCGCATTCACGATATCTTTTTCATCATCACAGATCAGTATCTTTGTCATGGTTTCACCCTCATATAAATTGTAATAAAGACCTCTTTTAAAGAGGAATAGATATACCATTAAGATTTGTTTAAAAAAAGCATCTTTGCGATGCTTTCTCATTTCATGAAATCAAAACCCTCAAATACCGGTTTTCCGTCATAGACGTTTATCTTTTCTTCGCCCTTAAGAGCCTTCATAGTCTGTTTCGCGAGAGCCTCCTGTTCAAGTTCTCCGGGATAGACATAGATCTTCGATATAAAAGCACAGCGTTCTTCGATCTGATGAAGGATATCCTCATAGACCATCAGTCCTCCCGTAAGCAATATCCCGTCCACTCTTCCCTTCAGAACAGTCGCCATCGCCCCGATCTGTTTACAGATCTGATAGATCATCGAGTCATATACGAGCTTCGCTTTCTTATCTTTCTTCAGGACAAGATCATAGACCTTGCGGAAATCGGAAGTACCAAAAAAAGAAACGAAACCACCGGAACGGGAACACATATCGCGGACGGACTTTGTGCACTGTTCATCGATCAGGTCGAGCAGTTTCAGAACAGGGATCGATCCGATCCGTGTCGGTGTAAAGGAACCGTCTCCTCCGCTGCCGACATTTCCGTCGATCATCTTTCCCTTATGGTGGGCATGCACGGTGATCCCGCCATCGATATGGCATACGATCAGATCGCTTTCTTCATATTTCATGTCATGGAGTTCACAATGCTTTCTTGCGACAGCCTTCTGATTCAGCACATGAGCCTGTGCATTGCGATAAAGTCCCTGAATGCCGGTCAGTCTGGCCTCATCACAGAGTTCATCCACGTTGGTCGGATCCATCGTGAATGCTCTCTTGTTACATTCTTTCGACAGCTCGTATGCCAGCATTACACCCAGTTTTGCGGGATGTTCGCTGCCACCCTTTGCCGCAACGGTATCACCATAAAGCAGTTCATTGATCTCAAAGACACCCGATCTTACAGGCATCGCACTGCCGCCTCTTCCCACGAAAACATCGATGTCATCGATCCGGATCCCATTTGTTTCCAGAAACTCCATGATCACTTTTTTCCGAAACGGCATCTGCAGATTCACATGCGGATATTTGAGCAGTTCCGGGGCATCGTGAAAGACACTTTCCTCACAAAGTTTCTTCTCATCTTCATAGACAGAGATCTTGGTCGAAGTCGAACCGGGATTAATGATTAGCAGTTTCATCGTATCTTCCTCTATAGTCTTTTCCTAAAACATTTTACCAGACAATGTCTCGATCATCCGCAGAAGATCCAGATAATACGGAAGGATCTCGATTTTTTTCATCATTCCTCCCTGCAAAGTCATATGATCCCCATCCGGAAAGACCGTGTACGAATATATATTTCATGATCCACACATCCTTAGATCCATGATACATGAAAAATCCAAACAGCACTCAAAAGAGCCCTTCTGGTGTAAAACATAAAAAAAATCACCCCTCAGGATGATCTTATATTATTACTGGTCCGGGATAAGGGACTCGAACCCCCACGGTCGCCCACCAGATTCTAAGTCTGGCGCGTCTACCAGTTCCGCCAATCCCGGATTA
>CADBND010000104.1 GCA_902795875.1 uncultured Erysipelotrichaceae bacterium | reverse complement strand
CCCGCTGGGACCATATCCGACTATAATACAGGTCTCATTTCTTTCTTTATATTCCGCATGAAGAATCTGCTCATGATATATAACGACATCCTTAGAAAGACATCTTTTTTCGTTATCGACCTCTACGATCAAAGAATAGACATAAAGCGGAACCTTCCTGGCATCCAGCGATCTCTTCCTGATCCGAAATGTCTTAACGGAACAGTGCAGCTTCTTTTCCAGTTTCTTCTTCAGATCTTCTGCACTGTGATCTAGAGGCAATTTGATATTATTGACCAGAAGCATCAGTATAGATCCCTGCCACCCTTTTCTTCGTTCACCATCATGATAAAATGACGAAGATAACTCTTCAAAACATCACTCAATATTTTTTTGTCTTCGATCTGTCTCAGGAAGATATCCTTCATTCCTGAAAAGATCGCCGAAGAATATGCGTCTTTCAGAATGGTACGCATCTGTCTTTGATCAAGATAGGAATATTTCTGTGACATGAGCGTATCCATCGTATTCGCAAACCACTCCCGGATGATGCGTGAAAGATCTTCCGAATTCAGAATGATGTTAAATTGACTGCGATTCGAGAAATACAGTCCGATCATCCTCTCGGCAAAGACATCCATCATCGTCATGAGATCTTCATTATCCCTCACGACATCAAAGACTCTGGCCTCCTTTGTTACTGATTCAACTCTCAAACCTTTCAGAAGGTTAACGATATCGTCATTTGTCTGTGCCAGGATCTGTTTTTTCAGATCTTCTTTATTATCAAAATAACGATATATATTACCTACCGTAATATTTGCCTTTTCAGCAATGGAACGCATCGAAGCATCTTCATAACCTTTGTTTTGGAATTCTTCCGTTGCAGCAGCAAGGATCGCCTGACGGATATCATCTTTCAGTTTTTGTGCCATAATTAGTGAACCCTTGTTTATTAAATAATTATAGCACAAGAAAAGCGGATCGTTGTCCGCTTGTCCCATGTTATTTTCTTAAACCTAATTTAGCGACCAGGTCTCTGTATCTGTTGACATCTGCTTTCTTCAAATACTCGAGCAGGCTTCTTCTCTTACCGACCATCATCAGAAGACCTCTGTTGGAATGGAAGTCCTTCTTGTTGGACTGCATATGAACAGTCAGACGGTTGATCGTGGCAGTAAGTAATGCGACCTGTACCTCAACGGAACCGGTATCGCCTTCAAATCTGGCATAGTCTTTGACGATCTGTGCCTTTTCAGCTTTTGATAACATTTCTTTTTCTCCTTTTTTCTTTTTCGATCGTAACCGGGTAAGGATCCGGAGATGGTCCAGACTCAGTAACGATGCTTAATAACTATAACATTTTAAAAGGCCTGTTTCAAGGCGTTTCATGCATCTTTTTCGCCGCCGTCCCTGCGATACATGTGGGTCATATCGGCGATCTTTTTCGCCAGAGAAGGACTCATATCGTTTCTTCTCATCCGCCATGACCAGTTACCTAAAGTACCCGGATTATTTATGGTCGCATCTGTCCCCAGACCAAGATAATCCTGCATTTGCGCAATAAACAGATAAGCGACTGAAGACATGCCACCGCGGATCATTCCGAAATTGTAGCCTTCCTTTTCATTGAGCCCGTAATACTTCTTCACATATTCGACGTCTTTCTTCTTCGCTGTTTCAAACCAGCCCATGATCGGCGAATTGTCATGTGTGGCAATATAACAGACACAGTTTTCGATATGGTTGTGCGGACAGTGATAACTGCTTCCATCGCCTGCTGTACCAAATTCCAGCACGCGCATACCGGGGAAAGTCGAGTCCTTCAGAAGTTTTGTCACATCTTCAGATATGATGCCAAGATCTTCGGCGATGAATTCGACATCAGCGAACCAGTCGCGCAAAACACCGATCAAATCGATGCCTGGTCCTTTTTCCCAATGTCCTTTTATCGCGGTCTTTTCTCCATAAGGAACAGACCAGTATTCATGAAATCCGCGGAAGTGATCGATCCTGATCACATCAAAAAACTTCGAAACACCGTCGATTCTTTCGATCCACCATTTATAACCGGTCGTTCTCATATAATCCCAATCATATAACGGGTTTCCCCATAATTGGCCTGTCTTGGAGAAATAATCCGGCGGTACACCGGCAACATCCTTTGGCGTCTTCGTATTCTCTTTCAACTGAAACTGTTCTGAATCCGACCATACATCACATGAATCCATCGCTACATAGATCGGCAGATCACCGATCAGCTTGATCCCATTTTCATTGGCGTATCTTCTCAGTTTCCGATACTGTTTGAAAAACAGATACTGCAGGAATACATAGAAAGTGATATCTTCTTTCAGCAGTTCTTCGTATTCCCTTACCGCATCCTCATGTTTCTCCCTTATCCTTTCATCCGGCCATTCCAGCCAGGAAGCCATATGAAAATGTTTTTTGACCGCCATAAACAGCGCATAATCCCTTAACCAGTACTCATTATCCTGATAAAAACCCATCAATTGATCGTGAAGTTTATCCTTCGTATTCAGATAGGCTTTATAAAGGATCGGATATCTCGTTTCATACAGATAGCCATAATCCACATGTTCTGGATCAGCCACTTTGATTCCCTTAAGATCCTTTTTGTCCAGGAAACCTTCTTCCACCAGAACATCGAGGTCGATGAAATACGGATTGCCTGCAAAAGAAGAAAAGGACTGATATGGCGAATCTCCGTAACTGGTAGGACCGATCGGCAATATCTGCCAATAGGACTGCTTTGCCTTCACAAGGAAATCAACAAAACGATAGGCTTCTTTTCCCAATGTCCCGATACCGTATTCCGACGGCAGCGAAAAGATCGGCAAAAGGATGCCGGCACTTCTTTCTTTACTCATTTTTATCCCCTTTTAAATGCATCTATAATTATTTTAACGTAAATAATAAAATATAGATGAGGTGAATCATTCTATGAGAAGATCATTTATCCTT
>CADBND010000103.1 GCA_902795875.1 uncultured Erysipelotrichaceae bacterium | reverse complement strand
TTATAATAAGCAGAAAACAGCCAACAGTAATGAAACAGTCCGCAACATTGAAGACCGGAAAATCATATCCGAATATCTTAAAATCCAGAAAATCGATCACATATCCCAAACGGATTCGATCAATGAAGTTTCCGATGGCTCCGGAAAGGATCAGAAGATAGGAAATCCTGGAAAAAACGTCTTTTTTATCGCTGGTCACAAGAAGATAGATCAATGCAAAACAGGCGACGATCGTTAAAGTAATCAGAAAAAACCTGGCATTCTGAAGGATAGAAAAACCGGCACCGTAATTATGAACGTGTGTAATATTGAAAAAACCGCGGATCACGACGATCCGATTTCCCGGTTTAATGTATCTGACGATCGCCAGTTTCGAAAACTGATCGAGTGATACAAATATTGTAATAAAAACAAAATATAATAAATAAGACATATTTTGAAATAAATAAACACGATTTCTCGTGTTGATCAAACGGAAAGTTTGTAAGCTTTCAGGGCTCTGGAGATCTGATCGGGACAGCTCGTTCCCCTTCCTCCGCAGTCGACGCCTTCGAAAGCTTTGATCACATCGTCGATCTTCATGCCGACGACTATCCGTGAGATACCGCTGAGATTACCCTGGCAGCCTCCGATCACCTTGAGTGATCGTATCGTATCATCTTCTATATCGAATTCATAATGTCTGGAACAGACACCTTTTGGTACATATTCAAATTTCATATTCTTACCTTCCTTATTATTTTAGTTTAAAAAAGAAGTATTTGCTAGTTTAATGCGCTTTGATTTGCTAAAATTGATTGGAAGGAGATCTGCAAATGAGCAAAATTAGAACCAGATTCGCTCCCAGTCCTACCGGATATATGCATATTGGAAATCTCAGAACAGCCCTTTATGCATACCTTATCGCAAAAAAGGATGATGGCGATTTCATATTGAGGATAGAAGATACCGATCAGGGCCGACTTGTACAAGGCGCGGTCGATATCATTTATAACACATTAAAGCAATGCGGACTAAATCATGATGAAGGTCCGGACAACGGCGGTAATTACGGACCCTATGTGCAATCTGAAAGGATGCGTTCCGGCATCTATCATGAATATGCACACAAACTTGTGGAAATGGGAAAAGCACACTACTGTTTCTGCAAGGAAGAAGACATCGAAAAACAACGTAACGAACAGGGTGATTCGTTCTATTTCGTCGATCCCTGTAAGCTTCTCAGTAAAGAAGAGATCCAGAAAAAACTCGATGCTGGTGAACCTTATGTCATCAGACTGAATGTGGAACCGGAAGGTACGACTTCCTTTACGGATGAAGTATATGGCACCATCACTGTTGAAAACAAGACGCTCGATGAGATGGTCCTTTTGAAATCCGATGGCTTCCCTACTTATAATTTCGCAAACGTGATCGACGATCACCTTATGGATATCACTGATGTCGTAAGAGGAAACGAATATCTTTCCTCTACACCCAAATACAATCTCATATACGAAGCTTTCGGCTGGGACATCCCCAGATATATTCACTGTCCTCCTGTCATGAAGGACGAACACCAGAAGCTTTCCAAGAGAAATGGAGATGCGTCTTTCCAGGATCTGCTTGCCAAAGGCTATCTGCCGGAAGCGATATTGAATTATATTGCCCTTCTAGGCTGGGCACCGAGTGAAGACAGAGAGATCTATTCCCTTTCTGAACTTGCACAAGCCTTTGATGTAAAGAGGATCGGCACGACCGGAGCTATATTTGATATCGATAAACTTACCTGGATGAACGGTGTTTATATCCGCAACATGGAAAAGGACAAGTATTACGATCTTGTAAAGCCTTATATTCAGGAAACACTCGGTACCGGATTTAATTCAGAACTGATCGCCGATGCGATCCATGACCGCATCAATACCCTTTCTGAGATCAAAGACATGATCACGTTCTTTGAAAAAGCGGACGAATACGATGACGATGTCTTTTTCAACAAAAAAGCGAAGACCGATCCGGAAGTCGCAAAAACGATCCTTCCAATCGTGAAAGAATGTCTGGAAAGCCTCGATAACTGGAATAATCAGAACATCTTCGAAATACTGTCGAACAAAGCGAAAGAACTTGGGTATAAAAATATCACAATGATGTATCCTATGCAGGTGGCATTGTCAGGCAGAAGCGTTGCCCCGGGTGGTGCTACAGCGATCGCTGAGATCCTTGGCAAGAAAGAAACGCTTGACCGTATCGATCAGGCATTGAACAAATTATCCTAAAGACCCAAGAACGGGTCTTTTTTATTGAACGAACAAATAATAAAAGGCATTCATTTCGAATGCCTTTGATTACAAATGGTGATCAGTACGGGATTCGAACCCGTGAGTGTCGCCTTGAGAGGGCGATGTGTTAACCGTTTCACCAACTGACCATTAAGGAGCATTGCTCCTTATAAAACTATTCTACTACTTCTGCAGCGACTTCTGTAGCTTCTTTTTCTACTTTTTTCTTAGTTGCTCTCTTGGGCTTTGCCGTTTCCACTACTTTACCGTTTTTTGCAGTCTCACAGATCTTTGCAAAATCCTCAGGATTATGAATCGCGATCTCAGAAAGCATCTTTCTGTTGACGTTGACACCGGCTTCTTTGAGACCGTGCATCAAAGTGGAGTAGTTCATACCGTTCAGTCTTGCGGCAGCGTTGATCCTGGCAATCCAGAGCTTACGCATTTCTCTCTTGAGTTCTCTTCTGTGAATATAAGAATACTTCAGAGAATGCATGACCTGCTCATGAGCGGTCCTGTAAAGTAAATGTTTCGATCCGAAATATCCGGACGCAAGTTTTAAAACTCTTTTTCTTCTGTTTCTTGTAGGAGTCGATCCTTTAACTCTAGCCATTTTTTAATTCCCTCCTATCCCTGTAATAAGTCTCTGTCTCTCTTGACATCTGTCGGATGGACGAGAGATGGCTTGTGTAAGTGTTTCAGCTGTTTGTGAGTTTTGTTTGTAGCAAAGTGCGAAGTAAAATTGGAATACTTTCTCAATTTGCCTGTTCCGGTAACTTTTACTCTTTTCGCAAAAGTCTTTTTGGTTTTCATCTTTGGCATTTTATCTTCCTCCTATTTCTTTTTAGGTGTTAAAACACAAGACATGATGTTGCCTTCAAGCTTGGGCTGTTTGTCGACAGATGAGATGTCAGAAAGTTTTTCGACGAATTCGTTCATGATCTTAAGCCCTACTTCCTGGCGGGTCATCATACGACCTCTGAATCGCATATCGATCTTGACCTTCATACCAGCTTCCAGCCATTTTCTGGCTTGCTTCTCTTTGGTTTCAAAATCATGCGTGTCGATGACCGGAGAAAGACGTAACGGCTTGATTTCGGTATTGGACTGTTTCTTCTTGGCTTCTTTGGCTTTCTTTTGCGCTTCAAAACGGAATTTTCCATAGTCCAGTATCTTGCATACAGGCGGGTTACCATTCGGAGCTACACAGTAAAGATCCAGATCTGCGTCATAAGCTATCTGTAATGCCTCATTTCTTGACATTACTCCCAGTTGGCTTCCATCTGGGCCGATGACCATCACTTCTCTGAAACGAATGCTTTCGTTTACGAGGTCATCATTTCCACGTTTTCTTGTTATAGTTTTATACCCCCATAATTAAATAAAAAGTGAGACAAAGCCCACT
>CADBND010000102.1 GCA_902795875.1 uncultured Erysipelotrichaceae bacterium | reverse complement strand
TTACGTTGAAAGCACCGATCGCGTAACCGCCGTTGTATGCTTTCTCAAACATTTCTTTAGATGTTACCAATGGCATAAAAATCTATTCTCCTTTTTCTAACAACATTATAACGCAAAATTGTGATATATAATTGATTTATGGAATTAAAACAGATATTGCACGAGAACGCTTATTCGATCGTTGCTTCCAACGGGTACACTTCTTCCAAACCCGGAATAAAGCCCCTGATCGATGCCCTGGATGAGGATATTCACTTTTTTAAAGGCCTGTCTGTCGCTGATAAGATCATCGGAAAGGCTTCGGCGATGCTGCTGTGTCTTTCGGGAGTGAAAGAGGTCTATACTCCGGTCCTTTCTGTTGCGGGAAAACAGATCTTTGAGAAATATGGTGTCCCTTGCGAATACGATGAACTGGTGGATCATATCGTCAACCGGAAAGGAGATGGCATGTGCCCGATGGAGATGACCGTGAAAGATATCGATGATCTCGAGGAAGCCCATGAGGCTTTGAAAAGGAAGGTTGCATCGCTTTAGCGATGCTTTTTTCATTTTATAGTATATAATCTAGGAGTATGGATCTTATTGAAATAAAAGATGTCTCCTATTCTTATGATGATTCAAAAAAGGCCGTCGATAAGGTCTCTTTTTCGGTAAAGCAGGGAGACTATGTGACAGTGATAGGCCACAACGGTTCGGGAAAATCGACTTTGGCGAAAATGATCGCCGGTCTGCTTCCGGTGAAGGAAGGCTCGATCACGATCGACGGACTGGAAGTGAATGAAGAGAATATCGCCAAGATCAGGCAGAGGCTTGGTATCGTGTTTCAGAATCCGGATAACCAGTTCATCGGTTCGACCGTAAAGGACGATATCGCTTTTGGACTGGAAAACAAGAGAGTACCTTCGAAGGATATGGAAGGGATCATCCGTGAATATGCGGAAAAGGTGGGTCTGACACCGTTTCTGACTTATGAACCTCAGAATCTTTCGGGAGGTCAGAAACAGAGAGTGGCCATTGCCGGGATCCTGGCTATGGCTCCGGATATCATCATCTTTGATGAGGCGACTTCGATGCTGGACCCGAAAGGCAAGAAGGAGATCAAACAGCTGATGTATGATCTGGCGGCCGGAGATGATATCACGATCCTTTCGATCACACATGATATCGAGGAAGTTCTGCAGTCCGATCGTTGTGTCGTTTTGAATAAGGGAAAGCTTTTCATGTATGACGAACCGGAAAAGATCTTTGCACATGCAGATAAGCTGCGGGAGATCGATCTGGATGTTCCGTTCATCGAACAGGTCAGGGAAGCTTTCGGCAAGTATAAGATCAGGCTCAAGTCTGATGATCTGAAAGGAATGGTGGAAGAATTATGCCGATCAGGTTCAAAAAGCTGAGCTATATCTACAATAAAGATATGCCTTATGCCCATAAGGCATTGGATGAGATTGATCTCGAGATAAAAGAAGGCGTCATCACGGCGATCATCGGAGAGACGGGTTCGGGCAAGTCAACGCTTGTCGAACATCTCAACGCTTTGCTTCTGCCAAGCGAAGGTTCTCTGGAAGTACTGGATTACAATATCGTGGCCAATCAGAAACAGAGATTCCTGAAGCCTTTGCGCAAAGACGTAGGGCTGGTCTTCCAGTTTTCCGAATACCAGCTATTTGAGGAGACAGTCATTAAGGACGTCGCTTTTGGTCCACTGAATTTCGGTTTTACACCGGAAGAAGCTTTGAAAAGAGCGGCAGAAGCACTCAAGAAGGTCGGCATCAGGGAAGAGGATTTCAACCGTTCGCCGCTGGAACTTTCCGGTGGACAGAAAAGAAGGGTCGCCATTGCCGGTATCCTTTCCTGTGATCCGAAGATCATCGTTCTCGATGAACCTACAGCAGGGCTTGATCCGCAAGGCGCAAGAGAGATGATCGATCTTTTCGTTGAACTGAACAAAAAAGAAGGCAAGACAGTCATCATCGTCTCGCACGACAACGAGATGGTCTACAACTATTGTGATGAGACGATCGTCCTTTCCCATGGCAAGATCATGTATAACGGTCCGACGTTCGATCTGTTTGCGGATAAAGAAAAACTGAAAGAATTCAATATGCTGGAACCGCAGATCGTATCTTTCAGGAATGATCTGTGTGAAAAAGGTTTCAGACTCTCAAGGGATGCGCGCACCCTGAAACAGATCGCCAAGGAAGTGGCGGAGCAGGTGAAACGATGAATAATCTTGTTTTCGGCAAATACATTCCTATCGATTCCTTCATGCACAGGCTCGATCCGCGCGCAAAACTGATCGGCCTGTTCCTGATGATCGCGGCAGTATTCGTTCCAAAGAGCTGGTGGGTATTTTTAGTTATTGCCATACTACTTGCTTTGGCATTGCTGCTGGCGAAGATCGGCATCAAGATGATTGTACAGTCCTTCAAGCCGATGATCATGATGATGATCTTCCTGCTTGTGATCAATGCTCTGACGATCAAGACCGGTGACATCCTGTTTACACTCGGTCCGGTGGAGATCTATTCGGATGCGATATTCAATACGCTGTTTGTGATTGTGAGATTGCTTCTGATGATCTCGATCACAACGCTCCTCACGGCGACGACCAATCCTTTGGATCTTACTCTGGGCATCGAATGGCTCCTGCATCCTTTGGAGATCGTTCATTTCCCGGCTCATGAGGTGGCAATGATGGTGTCGATCGCTTTGCGTTTCATTCCGACGATCATCGAAGAGACGATGCGCATCATGAATGCCCAGAAGTCCCGTGGCGTCGATTTCGAAAACGGAAGGTTTTCGGAGAAGATCGCGGCGATCCTGTCTTTGATCGTTCCGTTATTTTCTGTCGCTTTTGAAAGAGCGTATGAGCTTGCGGATGCGATGGAGGCCAGAGGTTATGTGCCGGGTGCGGAACGTACACGTTATCATGTTCTGAAATTCCGTTTTACGGATTATATATTCATCCTGATCTGCGTACTGGTTCTGACATTCTCGATCCTTTCAAGGTTTTATCTATGAGATACAAGATCACGATCGCTTATGACGGTGCCGGTTATGCCGGATTTCAGTCGCAGACCAATGCGCTGGCTATACAGGATGTCATAGAGGCAGCGATCGAAAAGATATTTTCCGAAAAGATCCACATCGTCATGTCTTCGCGGACGGATGCGGGTGTTCATGCGAAAGGACAGGTCTTCCATTTTGACAGCGATATCGTAAAGGAAGAAGGGAAACTGAAATTCTCGATGAATTCACTCCTTCCCAAGGATATCCATGTGCTGGAAGTAAAACATGTAAGCAGAGACTTTCATGCTCGCTATAGCGTGAAGAAGAAGACGTACGAATATCTGATCAATCTCGGTGAATATGATGTCTTTCTCAGAGGAAGGGCATATCAGTGTTTTTATAAACTGGATGTCGATCTGATGAGAGAAGGAGCGAAGCTTTTCCTGGGAGAACACGATTTCACTTCTTTCAACACTTCCAGTCTCAAGGAATATCCCAATCAGGTCAGAAACATCACGGAATTCTCTCTGACGATGAAAAAAGACCTCCTGATCATCCGGGTGACCAGCAGCGGCTTCCTTCGCAACATGGTCCGGATCATGGTCGGTACGCTTATCGATCTGGGTCGGGGAAAGAAGTCACTTGATGACGTAAAGAGGATGCTGGAAGTTCCAAGTAAGTCCACGCGTCGCTACAATGCCGATCCCAACGGGCTTTATCTGCTTAAGATTTTCTATTAGAATGGATTTGTAATGAATAAAAAAATCGCGAGATTCATATCGGTATCGGAACTGATCATAGCTGTAATCATGTATTTTGCGGTTGCCTATCAGTTTGAAAACGATCCAGTCATCATGAAGATCCTTCCTCATACGGATATCGAGGCGACGATTTTGCGTCTTTCTATCTATATCATTCCCGGTATCAATATCATAAGCGGGATCTTCGGGATCATATTCAATACCAAGGGGATCCTGTGTTTTGCGGGCGTGCTGGAGCTGCTTGCGGCATATTTGACTTTATATTTTGCGGGGAAAAGCGATCTGATGAACATCATGGGTATTATCATGATCGTATTCGGGATCCTGTTCATCATCTGTGTCCTGACTTTGCGGAAAGAGAAAAAACCGAAAGTACAAAAAGAGAAAAAAGCGAAAGTCCGGAAGAGGAGATTTAAGATCATGTCGAAATGACATGATTTTTTATTGATAAAAAGAAAACGCCCGTTTGGGCGTTCGTGTATAAATGGTGCCGACTATA
The DNA here is from genome assembly GCA_902795875.1 of uncultured Erysipelotrichaceae bacterium. Lineage (GTDB taxonomy): Bacteria > Bacillota_I > Bacilli_A > Erysipelotrichales > Erysipelotrichaceae > Colivicinus. The sequence goes on along the minus strand of CADBND010000102.1, from coordinate 71 downwards.
GGACTTGAACCTACCACCTACGCGTTACGAGTGCGTTGCTCTACCGGATGAGCTAAGTCGGCATCAGATCT
>CADBND010000101.1 GCA_902795875.1 uncultured Erysipelotrichaceae bacterium | reverse complement strand
GATTCCTTACCGAAGTTCCGGGAGAAAGAAAGATAGATCACATGTTCGTCTTTCTCTGCCAGTTCCTTCATGACCTTCAGCGTATTGTCTTTTGATCCGTCGTTGATCAGTAATAATTCATAATCTTCTTCCACATCGGAAAGTACCTTGCTGATCTCTGTATGAAAAAACGGAAGAGCTTCCTCTTCGTTGAAACAAGGTACGATGATCGAAATCTTTTTCTTTTCAGTTTTCTTTGCCATAATGACCTCAGCCACTTATTTCTCTGATCCTTAATACGGCATCCTTCTCGATATGCCTGTTATCAGATGCACTGAATCCGTTGAAGTTATCCGCATCCAAGGAATCATCGAATTCTTCCTTTGAAGCCTTACCCGGATGAAGAAGGATCTCCAGATCCCTGCCCTCTTTCTGAGCTTTTTTCAGCATTTCCGGATAGACCTTCTGTATTCTATCATAATCCATATGACCCGACATCACCAAACCCCACATGTACATTTTGTTCATGTTATGCTCGCTCATATAGCGATCTGCCTTTCCGGAATAGAACATCAGTATGCGGTTTTTAACGATATTGACAAGACTATAAGTCTTCCATAATGAAGTCTGTTTGACAAAAGGCATAATCGGCTCTTTCGGATTCCGGATGAATTCAACATTCAGACCATCCTCAAAGATCACATCTGTCAAAGCTTCCCAGACGACCGGGATCAGATGGGTATGGACATGGGAATCGAGACGTATGCCCTCTTGTGAACATTCGACTCCGTTTTCTTTGGAGACAGATATGCATTTATCGATCACCGCCTGTGTCTTTCTGATCTGATCGCGCAGATCAGCTTTCAATATTTCTTTAAACTCTTTTCTTCCTGGCAGATAAGACTTTAAAAACAGTTTTCCCCATGACATCGGCAAGCCGTTTTTATCATGAAGTCCCTCCGGCAGATCAAGATGAATGGAGATCTTGGGCAGATAAGGCAAAGACGGGATCTCTTTATACAAAAGATCCATGCACTCTTCAAAATATGATGTATTGCAGATGATGGAAAAAGAATCAAGACAGCCTGCTTTTATACACTCCAGGATGTCTTTGGATACTTCCGGTGTATAGGCATAATCATCCGCATGGATATCGACCCTAGTCATTGGAAAACCTCACACTCATAAAAGCAATATAATACAGAAAAGCTGTGGCATAGATGGAATACTTATTCAAAACGACACTTAGCAGCGTAACACCGAAGATACCCCACAACGTCAGCTTATAATTGGTCTCACAGATCTCATCATCCTGCTTTTCCCCGAAAACATTACCGGCCGTGATCACAAACAGATAGATCAGCGTATTGATGGCCAGAAAACCCAGATACAGCCACGAAGGCATCGCATCATAGAAATTCGCAAGCTCCAGCGGATAATGAACACCGCTCCACAATATATACAGTTTATGCATCACAAGCTGCAAGAGAGTCAATGGATGAGTAATAAGATAGACATACTGTTCCAGCAATACGGCTCTGTATCCTTCCAGGAAATGTTCCTGTTTAAAAGAAAGATCATGTTTTCTGAGATAATCCCGCATCTGATCTTCCGGATAGCCGTCGACCTGTTCACCCAAAGAATTGGGATTGGAACCGTGGATCAGGATCGTATAGGTGTTGGCGGACGTGTTATATTCATTGACCTCAAGTGCTTTGGAGATCACGTTGGATAAAGTCAAAGAAGCCAGCAACGCTACAACGATCATGCCTTTCTTGCGCAGATCGGTATTGCTGAAAAGGATGCTCAGCACAAAGATCACGTATATGATATAGCCCACCGGATTGACAAAGCAGGTCAATACCGTAAATGCGATCATGGCCAGCAGGTAGAGTACCGTCCTGTTCATCTCCTTCGCTTTCAGAAAACGCACAAAGCAGAATAAGAACAAAGAAAGATACATGTATACAAACAGTTCATGCGTCAGACAGAAAGAGATCACGATCGAGGAAGGCATCAAAACATACAGCAACATGATCATAAAGGTCTTCTCTTTTCCCATCAGATCGGAAAAAGAGAAGAAGTTGACGATATTGCCGATGAAGAAAGCGATGAACATTCCCACATGCAAAGGCAGATGCAGATACTTGAAGACAACAAAATGCAAAGCGATCCCGAACAGATGGGAGATCGCCGAACTGTGGATGTTTCCTGTCGTATAGATCTGCTCAGCGATCTCGTTGTAGATCCCGATATCGCCGTTGCCCGTCGAATCGAAGGAAAAGAAAAGCGTGGCTATGATCTTGCCTATAATCATCACCAGTGAAAGAATGATCACCATCTTTCTCTTATCGAGTCCCTCAAACTTATGATAGGCAGCATTCAGGACCTGATAGATCCTGTCTTTAAAGAAATGGATGACCAGAAAATAAACGGCTGTCAGAAACAGGAAAGCAACGATCCGAACTACACCGTTTAAAAAACTGGTAAAAACATATAGCGAAAGAAAAGGAATGAGTAATGAAAAAAGTTTCGTCAATAACGAAATGATCTTTCTGAACCATTTGTAATAGAAAAAACTATTTTCCATATCCTATTTCTTCGAGATATCTCCTTAATGCATCCTTCCAATCAGGAAGTCTTTCAAAACCGTTCTCCGAAAGTTTCGATTTGTCCAGACGGGAATTGTACGGTCTTTTTGCCTTGCTAAGACCGTATTCCAGTGTACTGACCGGCAAGACCTCCGTCTTCAGACCTGCTTGTTTATAGATCTCCACGCAGAAATCGTACCAGGAGATATAGCCTCCTTCATTGGTCGCATGGTAGTATCCGTATTTATCCGTTTCGATCATATCCACCAGCAGTCTGGAAAGATCCTTGGTATAAGTCGGTGTACCGATCTGATCGTTGACGACCCGGACCTGGTCGTGGTCTTTGCCGACCCGCAACATCGTATTGATGAAATTCTTGCCATTCAAGCCGAAAACCCAGGCGATCCGGACAATAAAGAACTTATCCAGTGCGGATACTTCCTTTTCCCCTTCCAGCTTGGTCAGTCCGTAGTAACAAAGCGGTTCATAGGACTTGTCATCCGGCTGCCAAGGCTTTTCTCCCTGCCCATCGAAGACATAATCCGTGCTCAGATACAGTAAAGGACAATCCAGTTTGCCGGCTGCCTTGGCGATATTTTTCGTACCGGTCACATTGATCGCATAGACTTTGTCTCTGTTTTCCTCATCTTCTGCAGCATCGACCGCCGTCCAGGCAGCACAGTGAATGATCGCATCCGGAGAGATTTCCTGTATGGACTTAACGACCTTTTCATCGGTAATGTCCAGGATATAGTCCATATCACCCGCTATATCACTTGTAATGGCCTGATGGCCTCTTTTGTTCAGTTCTTCCGTGACATCATGACCCAACTGGCCATTTGCCCCTGTTACCAGTACTCTCATTTCTTTTCGTTCCTTACCCAATCATTGACATAGAGTTCATGATTCTTTTTATCGATATTGGCCTCATGATCCAGTATCAGTCCCAAAGTCAGCAGATTGACCGTTATCACCATTAAAGAACTCGCCAGTACGGCACTGGGCATCTTGGTGATGTAATGTGTCATCCGGAATTCATGAAGGACCGGGATCCCGAATAGAAGTGACAGGATAAACGTTATGACCGCTATGATCGAAAAGAACCATAAAGGCCGATAATCCTTGGCCATATCAAACAATGTGACAAGAACTTTTATGCCATCAGAGATCGTATTCAGTTTCGAAGAGGAACCCGCAGGACGGTCCCGGTATTGAATGGGGACCTGCTTAATGTTGTAGCGGTATTCCAAAGCCGTGATCGTCAGTTCGGTCTCAATCTGGAAACCGGGCGACATGACAGCGATCGTCTTCACAAACTTTTTCGAAAAAGCCCGATATCCGGTCATGATATCCTTGATCTCATTGTCAAAGATCTTGTTGATCAGCCATCTGACCAGGTCGTTGCCGAAGTTGTGGAACGGACGCTTGTTTTCTTCATAATAAGTTGAAGACAAGCGATCACCAACCGCCATATCACAACCTTCTCTTACTGCATCGATCAGCTTATATGCCTCATCCGCCGGATAGGTATCATCACCATCCACCATCACATAGATGTCCGCATCGATATCCCGGAACATCGATCTGACGACATTTCCCTTGCCCTGATTGTGTTCGGCAACGACGATCGCACCTGCTTTCTCAGCCAACTCAGCTGTCTTATCCGTTGAATTGTTATCATAGACAAAGATCTTCGCATCCGGAAGTTCCTTCTTAAAATCATTTACTACTTTACTTACTGTCAGTTCCTCATTATAACATGGGATCAAAACAGCTACTGTTTCCGTCTTTTTCATTATCGGTTATCGTACATCTTTTCGTAATAGGTCAGATAATCACCGGAAGTGACATTGTCCATCCATTCCTGATGATCCATATACCACTGAATGGTCTCCTTGATACCGGATTCGAAGTTGTATTTGGGCTTCCAACCCAGTTCCGTTTCGATCTTTGTAGGGTCGATCGCATAACGGCGGTCATGACCTTTCCTGTCCTTCACATATGTGATCAAAGACTCGTCCTTGCCCAATTGTGAGAGGATCGTCTTGACGACATCGATATTGTGTCTTTCGTTATGACCACCGATATTGTAGACTTCGCCATTGCGGCCGTTGCGCATGACTAAGTCGATACCGACACAGTGATCATAGACATGGAGCCAGTCGCGCACATTCATACCATCACCGTAGACCGGCAGGTTCTTGTCGTGACGGGCGTTGTTGATCATCAGCGGGATCATTTTCTCCGGGAACTGGTAAGGTCCGTAGTTGTTTGAACATCTTGTAATAGTCATATTCAGGCCGAAAGTGCGGTGATAAGCCATCACCAGAAGGTCCGCCGAAGCCTTGGAGGCACTGTAAGGTGAACTGGTATGTAAGGGTGTTTCTTCCGTGAAGAAAGAATCCACAGCCTCAAGAGGCAGATCACCATAGACTTCATCCGTTGAGACCTGATGGTATCTCTTCACTCCGTATTTCAAAGCGGCATCCATCAGCACTTCCGTTCCGATGATATTGGTCCTCAAGAACACTTCCGGATCTTCGATGCTGCGATCGACATGCGATTCGGCCGCAAAATTGACGACGATATCAAACTTTTCTTCATCAAAAAGCTTATAGATGTTTTCCCTGTCTCGGATATCCATTCTCACGAATTTGAAATTCGGGTTATTCTTGCATCCATCCAGATTTGCCAGATTTCCGGCATATGTCAACAGATCGAGCGCTACGATCTGATCCTCGGGATGAGAATCCAGCTCATAATATACGAAGTTGGAGCCGATGAATCCGGCCGCGCCAGTCACTAAAATTTTCATAGAAAAAACCTCCGTTTTTTAAACACTTTCAATTTTACCAAAAAGAAAGGGATAACTCTATCCCTACTGTACAGTGTTGCTTCTAGCCCTGATCTCTTCCACCATTTTTTCGATCTTCTCATCGCTTTCATAAATGGTCTGATGAAGATTCGTAAAGATGGTGTGATCGCTTCTTAAAACCATGACACCGAGATTCTGAAATTTCTGGCCGGTCGAAGTCAAAGCCACATCTTCACCGTCAAGATTCAATACCGGCTCTCCCAGAATCGGGGTGTGGGAATGGCCATCGATGACCGCATCGATGCCGCGGGTATTCCTGATAAGATCGTAGGAAGAGAAGCCCTCTGCCACGTTGTTGGAACCCAGATGTGCCAGAACGATGACATAATCGACCTTGTTTCTGATCTTATCGACGGTCTTCTGGACCTGTTCATACAGTTCCGGACCGCCGTCACTCTGATAGAAATCATAGGCGACTTCCCCATTTTCCAGGCATGCAACATAAGCCTTTTTTCCGGGCGTCAGAGTCTCCGGTGTCGTGACGCCGATGAAAGCCACCTTGATCGGACCGTAGCGCTTGATCACATACGGTCTAACCCTCTTCAGCATGTTTCTCTTGTTTCCCGTATAACGTATATTGCAGGAAACATAGGAGAATCGGGACTTGCGGATATCCTTTCTCAGTGCCGTAAGCCCAAGAGAGAATTCCTGATTTCCCAAGGTCACGACATCGTAACCGACCGCATTCATCAGCTTGACGATATCTTCTCCTTCGCTTTCGGAAGCCAGTTTTCCATCGAAATAATCGCCCGCATCGACGAGGGCGACATATTTATGTTCCTCTTTCAGTTTATCCTTATAGCCTTTTACTCCCGCATAACCGAAATTCTCGTCGATCGCCGAGGCCACATCGTTGGTATAGATAATATAAATGTCTTCGGTCTGCTTGCCCGAATCGTAACCGGGCAAAAGGAGAAAAGATATTAGAACGGCTGTCAATAATCTTTTGTTCACTTTTTAACCTTCTTAGTGCGATCCTGGTTCTAGATAATTGGTATAGATCAGATCGACGCCTTTGTCCCAAAGCTCTTCAGCACGCTCTTCATCGTCTACCGTATGGACCGCGATCTTTATTCCCATCGACTTCCACAGGTCGATCGCATCGTCTTCGATCAGCTCATCCGATACCGTCAGCATACGGATACCGCTCCTGCCGCAGAACTTCGCGATCTCTTCCTTGTCCCACTGAAGCTGGTACAAGGTGAAGTCGATCGACTTGAATCGGTAGACGTTCATCACATAATTCAACATGTCTTCCGTATAGATCTGGGGGATCAGCCGATCCAATACCTCAGGATCTTTTTCCTTTGCGTAATCGACAAGCTGACTGAATTGTCTGTAGACACTTAATTCATCGGAATACTTCGTATCCGTAATGATATAGATATCCGGATATTCGACAAGCAGATCGATCACGTCCTTATGGTCCATAGGCGTGTAATCGGTGAATAATGGCGTATTCTTGAAGTTCTCATAGGTATATTCAACATCACTGTCTTCATTGCCGGTGATGTTGCGCCAGTAATCCTCGTCGTGACTGCAGATACAGACTCCGTCATCCGTCAGATCGAAATCCACTTCGAAGATCCTGTGTCCGAGTTCATAGTTGTATTCGAAAGCCTCCAAGGCATTCGTATAGGTTTTCGAACCCTTCCCGCCAAAACCGTGTGCGACCAGCTTGTTGTCACCGATCCAGCTGTAATCGAAATCGTAATGTTCTATATTCTCTTCATAGAGGCGTCTGATCTCGCTTACCGTGTCGCGCAGATAATGATATTTGTCCATCGCAAAACGCATAGCCTTATATCCCGCAAAACCGATCCCTGCCAGCAATAATAAAACGATCAAACCGATCAAAAGCTTTTTATTCTTCATAAGATCATTCACCTATCTCTTCATAAATGGAGTCGCACATTTCTTTTACTCCCGCGTCCACCTCATAGATGGTCGGATAAAGTGTCGTTGAATATGTGTGATCCTTCCTCAGTATCAGAACACCGAGATTTTGGAAGAGTTCCCCTGTCGAAGTCAGGACTACCTCTTCCTCGTTTTTATTCAAAATGCTCTCCCCCGGAATAACGGTATGGGAATGCGCATCGATGACGACATCGATCCCGCTCGTATTGGCGATGAGGTCATAGGAAGAGAAGCCTTCCGTTACGCTGTTGGAACCAAGATGCGACAGAAGGATGACATATTCCGCTTTCCTTCTGACTTTATCGACCGTCTTCTGGACCTGTTCGTAAAGATCTTTTCCGTCATTTCCCTCATAGAAATGATAGATATATTCGCCATTCTCCGTAATCGCCTCATAAGCCCGTTTGTCCGGTGCCATGACTTCCGGAGTCGTCACACCGATAAAAGCCACCCGAACACCATCAAAGTTCTTGATCACATACGGTTTGATGCCGTCAAGCTTATTCTTGTCAGAACCGGTATATTCGATATTGCAGGAAACATAATCGAAATCCGACTCGGAAATGTCTTTTGCCAGATGATCCAGGCCGATCGAAAACTCCTGGTTTCCGACAGCGACCACATCATAACCGACGACATTCATGATCTGCGTGATGTATTCTCCGCCACTGATCTCCGAAATATAGCCGTCATAATAATCCCCGGCATCCACCAGACAGACATATTTGTTTTCACTTTCAAGATAGGTCTTATAGCCCTTTACACCCGCATAACCGAAATTCTCATCGATATGGCTGGCAACATCGTTGGTATACATGATATAGATGTTTTCCGTCTGTTCATGGCTGACACAGCCTGTAAGAAGCAGACAAAAAAGGATCGTGCTTACTATATTCTTTATTTTCAT
>CADBND010000100.1 GCA_902795875.1 uncultured Erysipelotrichaceae bacterium | reverse complement strand
TGGTCCGGGATAAGGGACTCGAACCCCCACGGTCGCCCACCAGATTCTAAGTCTGGCGCGTCTACCAGTTCCGCCAATCCCGGATTACTCGTTTATCTTATAATAATCACCTGGAAAAAGCAATTATAAAACCGTATAATAAAGTGTATGATTTTAACAGTAGACTTAGGCAACACCAGTACAAAATTAGGTCTGTTTGATGGCGATCTGCAGATATCGTTTCTTTGTGTAGACGGAATCAGCGACAACTATCGCAGCCTTATCCTTTCCTTTATCTATAAAGCCAACTTCAGAGAGGACTCCATAGATAAGGCTATCCTTTCCTGTGTCGTTCCCCGTGTATACAACAATATCTTCGATGTATTGGCGTCCATCGTGGGCGAACACAACATCATCGACATCAATCCATACACGGATTACGGCATCAAGCTCGTCATGCCCAATCCTCAGGATACGGGAGACGATCTGATCGTCATGTGTTCCTACGCATACAATCTCTATCACAGAGAACTGCTGATCGTATCGATGGGAACAGCTACAGTCATATGCCACGTGACGAAACAAGGTGAATTCAAACACTGTATCATCGCTCCGGGCTTCTCCAAGATCGCCGAGACCCTGTGGAAAAACGCTGCCCAGCTTCCGGAATTCGAAATGAAACCGGTAAAGTCCTATCTGGCAGACAACACGATCGACGCCATGAATGTCGGTATCTATAACGGATATCTGGGCATGCTGATAAGCCTGGTAAGAGGAATGCAGCGCGAGATCGGAGAAGACATGTACATCATCGGCTGTGGCGGACTGGGAAAGAAAGTTGCTCCCTATGTGAACCTGTTCAACGAATACGATCCCGACTTCGTCACAAAAGGACTCAACTACATTGCCCAGAGGTATCTCGATGACTAGGATCATCCTCGCCTCCAAATCTCCGCGAAGGAAGGAACTTCTCGAACTCCTGCATATCCCTTTCGAAGTCATCGTATCTGACATAGAGGAACAGATCGACTATCGCAACGATCTGGTGAAAGAGATCGAAAAACTGTCCTATCAGAAAGCCAAAGCGGTATTCGACACGCATCAGGATGCGCTCGTCATCGGATCGGATACGATCGTCAAGATCGGAAACGATGTCCTGGGAAAACCAAAGACGATGAAACAGGCTGCAGATATGCTGAAAGAGCTTTCCGGAAACACTCACGAAGTCGTCACCGGTGTCACGATCCTGTACAAGGATCAGGTGGAGACCTTCTCCAGCGTTGCCGAAGTGACCTTCTATCCCCTCACAGACGAAGAAATAGAAGAATACATCTCGACAAACGAGCCCATGGACAAAGCCGGAGCCTACGCCATACAAGGTGATGCCGCAAAATTCATAAAGTCCATCAACGGAGACTATTATACGATCGTCGGGCTTCCTGTCGCGATGCTGTACCACCGCTTACAAAAACATTTAAAAATATCCTAAGGGATATTTTTATTTGGACGGTTTTATTGTAAAATTGAAATACAGGCCGACATAGTATAGTGGTAATACGCATCCATGGTAAGGATGAATCCCGTGTTCAATTCACGGTGTCGGCACCATCGTAATCAAAACCTCATTCTTTGATCAGAATGAGGTTTTAATAAATAGCTGTGTAGAGACAGATATCATTCATTTATTTCCCATACATAAACATTCACTTTATGACTGTAAACTGTACAGGCATCCAATGCGACGATTCCTTCATCGATGAAAGGATCGAATCGTACATATTGTTCAGGATCATTTTCATCCGGAAATTCAGCACCGTCATGGTGCAGGTGAAAATGTCCCCAGGAGCTGTGCCAATGTCCGCAGAAGATCGTTTTTCCTTCTTCTCTGATCCCATTCGCCCAGGCTTCCATCCCGTTTTCCCAGGTCGCATCTTCAAACTGCCTTCTTGAAGCATTCCGCCAGTCTTTCATCGGCTTATAGTCCTGTCTCAGACCTCTGCCATAGCTATGGATGCACGGGATCCAGCCATGAATAAAGATATGATCCTTCTTCTCATAGTAATAACGCCATGACTTTTTATAGTCATTCCAAAGCTTATTGTTTCTGAGAGAAGATATCTCGTGATCCTTTGAAATGCGAATGGCGGTGTCCAATGTGCCGTTACTGACATCCGCATGAAAATATGTTCCTCTTGTGATCATGTCTTCCATCAGCAGTTCATGATTGCCGATGATACAGATCTTTCTTTCTTCCGGCAAAGAATTGATAAAAGTCAGAACTTCCTTTGGCTGGCTCCCCCGATCACACAGATCCCCGCAGGATACGACGATGTGGTCTGCATTGTCATATTCAAAACCCGCTTCATTCAAAGCAGTCATCAGTTCATCATAGAAAGAATGCACATCGGAAAAGATAAACAGTTTCTTCATTTCGTAATGTCTTCCATCAGTATGATACCCTTTATATCATCGTATTTAAAACAAAAGATCCGACCTCGAGATCGAATCTTCGCTTTTCTTATTTTTTCTTAGGTTCCATATAGTAAAGCCCCACAGCCATGACCGCCATAAAGAAGATCAGATAGTAAAGGATCTGTATTCCATAACTGATGTAGCTGCAATAGCACATGAACAATGAAGCCAGGATCGAAAGGATCGGCAGAACGAAGCGATACAGGAAGGAGAAATCCTTCTTATTCAATATGATATGAATAAACATCGGAATGTATAAAGCATACAGCGTGATGATACATACTTCATCCGCCTCCCAAGCTAAGAACCAGGCCGGATTTCCTGTTCCGTTAAAAGCCAGAGGACCCTGGAAGAACAGTGTGGAAGTCTGGTAAAGCCAGAAGCCCATGAAAGCCATGCCCAATATGCAGCATTTTAAAGGCATACCGGTCGACTTATCCACTTCGGAAAGAACAGCGGGAGAAGGACCCATGCCTCTGATGGAAAGGGAATAAAGGCCACGCATCGTACACATGATCATTCCGTTTGCCGTGCCGAGACAGGAAATGATGATGAATACCAGGATGATACTGGCAACGAAATTTCCGAAAACGTTGCCGAAAGCGATGACCGGAAGCATATCGCCTGCCGCCATGATCTCTTCCACCGACATCGTTGCCGACATCGAAAAGACATAGGACATATAGATCAGGGTACAGAAGATCGAACCGATGATCAAAGCCAGAGGAAGATCCCTTTTCGGATTCTTCA
>CADBND010000099.1 GCA_902795875.1 uncultured Erysipelotrichaceae bacterium | reverse complement strand
GGTGATCTCTGGTATATGTTTGAAAACTGCGATCTGACCAAGATCGCCGTCAAGGAAGAATACCGTCATAAGGGTTACGGTTACCGGATGTTGAAGCAGCTATGTTCCATTGCACGAAGAAGAGGGTGCGAGTTCATGCATCTGGAGGTCAACGTTAACAATAAAGATGCCTATGATCTTTATGAGAAATACGGTTTTGAAGTCGTGCGGACCCGTAAGAGATATTACGAGAACGGTGACGATGCCTATGACATGATAAGAGGCCTGATCGAAGAGAGTACGCCACGCATCGTCTTGGCGATCGAGTCGAGTTGCGATGAGACAGCTTGCGCGATCATTGATGAGGATCTCAATGTCCTGAGTTCTGTTGTCACTTCCCAGATCGATGTGCATGCCCGTTTCGGCGGTGTCATCCCCGAAGTTGCATCCCGGATGCATGTGGAACAGATCTCCACGATCGTCTCTTCGGGCGTAAGGCAAGCCAATATATCAATGGATGATGTATCCGCCATCGCCTATACGATAGGACCGGGTCTGATCGGTTCGCTCCATGTCGGTGCGATTGCCGCAAAATCGCTGGCTTTCTTCTATGACAAGCCGTTGATCGGTGTACATCATCTCAAGGGACATATCTTTGTGAACGAACTGATCAAGCCTTTGAAATATCCGATGATGGCTCTGGTCGTATCGGGTGGCCACACGGAACTTGTCTATATCGAAAATGATCAGTCTTTTAAGATCATCGGTACGACACTGGATGATGCGGTCGGCGAGGCATACGACAAGGTAGCCAGAGTCATGAAAGAAGCTTATCCGGGAGGCCCCGTCATCGACAGACTGGCAAAAGAAGGAAAGCCACATTATCAGCTTCCTACTCCGAAAGTGGATGGCTATGATTTCTCTTTCTCCGGACTAAAAAATGCGGTTTTGCAGATGGTGAAGAAGGAAGAGGCTGCCGGAAATGAGATCGATAAGGCTGATATGGCATATGCCTTCCAGGAAGTTGCCTTGAACATGCTGGTGAAAAAGACGAAGATGGCTTTGGAGGAATATCCCTGTAAGACTCTTGTCCTGGCCGGTGGTGTTGCCGCAAATTCCCGATTACGGCAATTGATGAGCGAACAGTTCACGGATATCGATCTGATCTTACCGCCATTGAGGTACTGCACGGATAATGCACTGATGATCGCCTGCGCTGCCCTTCACTACCTGAAAGCGGAAAAATTCGTATCTCTTGATGCATCGAGCGATCCTTCGATGTCGATCGAGGATTAGTTAAATACGATAGAGAATTCACAAACAGGAAAAGTATATTATAATTTTATTGTTATGTCAGAGATCTCCAAAGCAACACTGAAAAGGTTTCCCGTCTATCTGAAAGCTTTGCGCAAACTGTCTTCAAATGGCATGAAACGGATCAAGTCAGCCGAACTGTCCAAATATGTGGATATCCGGGCAACGACGATCCGTCATGACTTCTCTTTGATCGGTCAGCTTGGAAAACAGGGCTATGGATACGACATTGAGGAACTGATCGATATCTTCGCAAAACAACTTGGTGAAGATTACGATCAGGACATGATCCTTATCGGTGTCGGCCGACTGGGCAAGGCGATCCTGAACTACAATAACTGGAATCATGTGGCCGGGGAGATCGTCTGTGCCTTCGACCTGCAGGCGGAAAAGCGCAGGAATGAAGACAAGGTGAATGTACCGGTCTACCATATCTCTGAGCTTGCGGAAAAGATCCCGGCAGGCTGTGAGATCGCAATATTATGTATCCCTTCCGGCGCACAGGAGATCGTAGATGAATTACATCGTCTGGGCGTGAAGGGGATCGTCAATTTTACAAGAGAACATTTCGTTTTGCCGGAAGGTATGATCAAGTCCGATGTCGATGTGGTATCGACGATCGAGGAACTGGTATTCGAAGTGAATTCACGAAAGAAATAAGGGGGATTATTATGGATCTGTATTTTGGAAGAGAACTGTACGAACTGACTGTCAACGGGACTGATATGGAGCTCGATCAGTTGGAATACGTCGCTGTAGAGGGCTGGGTCAGGACCAATCGTGACAACGGTCAGGTCGGTTTTATCGAGCTTAATGATGGAACGTGTTTCAAGAATATTCAGATCGTTTACGGTACGGAACTTGAAAACCATGAAAAGATCTCTCATCTTCTGACGGGTGCTTCGATCTATGTCATAGGTAAATTCATTTCCACACCGGAAAACAAACAGCCTTTTGAGATCCGGGCAACTTCGATTGAAGTGGAAGGCGATTCACTTGAAACTTATCCGCTGCAGAAGAAGAGACACTCTTTTGAATTCTTAAGAGAGATCCCGCATCTGCGTCCCAGGACCAACACCTTCATGGCGGTATTCCGTATCCGTTCGGCTTTGGCGATGGCGATCCATGAGTTTTTCCAGGGACAGGGTTTCGTCTATGTCCATACGCCGATCATCACCGGCAACGATGCGGAAGGAGCAGGTGAAGTCTTTACTGTCACGACAAGAGATGACGGCAATTACGAAGAGGACTTCTTCGGCAAACATGCTTCTTTGACTGTCTCGGGTCAGCTTCATGTCGAGGCTTTTGCGATGGCTTTCAGGGATGTCTACACTTTTGG
>CADBND010000098.1 GCA_902795875.1 uncultured Erysipelotrichaceae bacterium | reverse complement strand
GAAGAAGGCGGCGATGACGATACCGATCGGATTATTCTTACCTAACATCGACAGCAACATGCCCGAGAAACCGATACCGACCAGAGACTGGGCTGGTGTATAGTAACTCGTCTGTGTAAGCAGCTGTGTTGTAGAACCCATGCCGCAGAGCACACCGGCAATGATGGCTGTTGTAATAGACAATTTGAATGCGCTGACACCGGAATATTCCGCAAACTTCGGGTTGGTTCCGGCCAGTCTCATCTGATAACCGAGTTTTGTCTTGTTCATGACAAGATACAGGACGATCGTCACAACGATCAACAGAATGAAACACGCTGAAATACGAAGCGGTTCATAGAGATAACCGATCCTTGCGGAAGCAAGATAGTCCTTGGAGGAAACGGAACCTCTCTGCTGTGTTGCAATGAATGTTCTGACGATATAAGCAGTGACACCTGCATAGATGGAGTTGGACATCAGGGAAATGACCATTTCATTTGTTCCAAACTTCGCCTTCAGGAAAGAAGGAATGATCATCAGAATGCCGCCTACGACCATAGCACCTAAATAGCACAGAATCGGGTGCAGGATCGGACTCTCCGTGATCGGAGAAGAAGCGATCCACGCAACAACGGCACCGGTGATGATGAAGATGCCTTCCGCTCCCATATTGAAGCCACCGGCTTTGAACAGCACACCTGCTGCCAGACCGGCAAAGGCAAACGAGATGAAACTCTCGATAACCGCACCGATATATCTGGTCTTGGATAAAGGACCAAACAGGATCGTTGTCAAAGCATTGACCGGATCCTTGCTTATAAGACAAAGGATGACGAACGTGATCGCCAAAGCAATAAGGATCGCAATGACCATCTTGATCGCATCAAACAGCTTCGGATTCGAGATCGACAGCTTATAGTTCTTTGAATACTTGCTGCTGGTGTTCTTATCAGTCATTCAAGGCACCTCCTATCTCTTCAGGCGTCTGATGTTTGGCGCCAAGCATATACATACCAAGCTCAGATTCATTGACCTCCTGCGCATGCGGGAAGTAACCGGCGATCTGACCGTCAAACATGACGATGATCCTATCCGACAGCGCCATGACCTCATTGAGGTTAGCAGAAACAAGAAGAATACCTGCGCCGGCATTACGCATCTCGATCAGTTTGTGATGAACAAATTCCTCCGAACCGATATCGATACCATGTGTCGGCTGTTCAGCGATCATGAACTTTGAATTCGTGTTATATTCTCTGGCAACGACGACCTTCTGAATATTACCACCTGACAAGGAGTTGACCGAAGCATCGATCGTCTTTGTCTTGACAGCGAAAGTATCGACAAGATTTTCGGAAGTCTTGCGGATCGCTTTTGTATCCATAAAGACCTTACCATTGATATCTTCACGGTCATAATATGTGGAGATCAGGTTGTCATAGATCGGAAGTGCACCGGCTATGCCATCACCCATACGATCTTCCGGAATATAAGCCATGCCCAGATTTCTTCTGCCCTTGATCTTGAGGTCATTGACTGGTTTTCCACAGATATCGATCTCACCAGTATAAGTCGTCTCCTCCAGGCCTGTGATACATCTCACCAACTCCTGCTGGCCATTTCCTTCAACTCCGGCGATACCCAATATCTCGCCAGCCTTGACCGCAAAAGACATATGGTCCAAAACAGGCTTTCCGTTTCTTTCCATATAGAGATCTTTGACTTTCAAAGCCTTTTCGTTATGGAAATCCTCATGAGTCTTGTAGGCGTTCATATCATTATCCAGATCTCTTCCGATGATCAGGTTTGTCAGCTGCTGCATCGTCAATTCTTCATTCAGATATGTGCCCTTAGAGACACCATTACGGATAACAGAGATCTTATCGGAGATCTTTTTGACTTCTTCCAGTTTGTGGGAAATGAACAGGATCGTATGTCCCTGTTCCTTAAAGAAACGCAGCTGATCGAAAAGCTTATCGGTCTCCTGCGGTGTAAGAACAGAAGTCGGTTCATCCAGAATGATCAGTTCCGCATTGCGGTACAAAGTCTTCAGGATCTCAACTTTCTGTCTCTTTGCGACTGACAATGTCGAAACCTTGGCATTGACATCGAGTTCAAAATCATACTTATCGGAAAGTTCCTGACATCTGCGGGCAGCTTCTTTCTTATCGATGAAGATAGACTTGGTCGGTTCATCACCGAGGATGATGTTATCTACGATCGAAAAAGACGGGATCAGCATAAAGTGCTGATGTACCATACCGATTCCTGCTTTGATGGCGTCCATGGAACTGGAGAAATTCGTTTCCTGGCCTTTATAGGTGACTGTACCACTGGATGGCCTTTCAATACCGAAAATGACTTTCATCAAAGTCGACTTTCCGGCACCATTCTCACCTACGATCGAGTGGATCTCTCCCTTTTGAAATTCCATGTTAATGTCACGGTTCGCCACGGTCCCATTGGGATAGACTTTTGTAACATTATCAAGTTTCAATATCGTCTCACTCATAAGATCCTCCTAAAATTTAGAAAAAGTCATGCACCGAAAACGGCGCATGACTTTGTCGTTTAAAAATCAGTCAATAATTACTGAACACGGTTAGACTCTAACAGAGTCGGCCAGTTAGCTGCATACTGATCTGCATCCCAGTCAGTTAAGCAGTCGATGACCTTAACTTCACCGTTGACAACAGAAGCCAGAACATCAGCGAGAGCTGCTCTTGTAGCTTCATCAGTGTGAGCCATGTAGAAATCGTTTTCTGCAAGACCTACACCGTTAAGAGCGATACCCCACATCTCAGCCTTGCCGAGCTTGTCAGCGTAGTTACCGTTTGCAACCATCTCGATGAAAGCCTTAAGAGGAACACCAGTGTTCTTTAAAGCAGAAGTTAAGATCGTGTTAGCCCATTCAGGGTTCGTATCTTTGAACTGTTGGTACTGGTCCTGGTCAACACCGATGCACCATACATCTTCATGTTCAGAGCAAGCATCGATAACACCATTGCCTAAGCCACCGGCAACCTGCCAGATAACGTCAGCACCCTTGTTGATCATATCAGTTGTAACTTCCTTACCTAAAGCAGTATCAGAGAAGGAACCAGGATAAGAAACAACATACTTGACATCGTTGTCAGCTAAGACCTGGCAGTAACCAGAAATGAACTGGTTCATAGACTGAGTATCCATACCGACTACAACACCGACAGTACCTGTCTTAGTGATTGCAGCAGATAAAGAACCTACCAGATAACCTAATTCTGCAGTGTTGCACTTCGTAGAGTAGCAGTTTGCAGGAATACCGGATTCCGGAATATAGTCATAGTCATAGTTGAAGAACAGCTGATCAGGATACTTCTCACAAGCTTTGTATAAGAAGTCTTCATAGTCACCGTTACCGCAGACAACTAAGTCATACTGATGATCTTCACAGACGTTGTCAAACCAGTTCATCCAGTTTGCTTCAGCCTTTTCACCACTCGGGTCACACTCGAATACATCAACTGTGTACTCAGGAAGTGCATTCATTTCATCAGCAGTACCAGCGATCGTGTCGAAGTAAGACTGGTCGCCTCTGTGAGGGATCAGGACTGCAACTTTCGTTACACCATCATCTTCAGCAGGAGTTGCTCCGCCATCAGTCGGAGTTTCTTCTTTCTTGCCACAACCAACTAATGCGAATACCATTAAAGCTGCCAGCAATACAGTTAATAATTTCTTCATTTTTCTCTCCTTTTCTTTCTATTCAAAGCATGTCTATGCTTCAAACCAAACTCGGAAAACTAGAAATCTTTAACAACAAAGAAAACAAGATGTTCTTTGATACGGATATTATACAATTGATAGACGCCCTTTTCAATGTAAAAATAAGGAACTTTACAACGTTTCCGTTATTTCGAAAGGCGCATAGCCCGCTTCGATCAGCTGCCTGTCAAAATCGGCTCTCGCTCTCTTGCAGGCATCCTCGAAACTGTCCCCGATATAGACCAGGGAAAACATGTTTTCAAACGCAAATTCCTTGTCTTCGATCAGATATCCATTCTCATCATAAGCAGGATCTTCATCGCTTCTTTTGATATTTCTGGCGATCAAAGGTTTCTTGCCTGTATAGAAGCCATATGCCGGCATTCCCTTGGCAATGAAATAACCCAGTTCAAACGCCGTACCCGAATCCGCCTCATGTCCTCTCCAGTCATCCAGCTGGGCGATGCACATGTCGGACTCCTTCATATAGTTCACATCATGTTCGAATATCCTTTGCCAGAAGTTGGGACCTTCCTTGACTGGCGAACCGTCTCCCGGGAACAGGCCGATCAGACCGTATTTCTCACACGTCTTCTTCCAATAAGCCACCGTCTCAGGACAAGTGGGAAGAAACATCTCGAAGTCAGCCAGATAGACGACCGGCTTTCTGAGCTTGCCGTCTTTGTCTATAAACATCTTTCTTCCTCCCCGAGATCCTTCACGATCTGCTTCAAGGCATCTTCCAGACCGCCCTCGACGATCTTCCCGCCGTATTCCAGCATCAGATTCAAGGGACCCGGTTCAAAACCGATCCCGTTTTCATCTGTCCACTTCTTGATGGAATCGTCATATTTCTTTTCTCCGGAATACCTCTCCTGACAAGTCCGGGCATCCTTCATGTAACAGTAGACCTTCTTCTCAAGACCGTAGGCCATTCCCGTTTCCAGAGCCGTCTCCCCAAACGGTTCCACAAAAGCCCGGAAATCATTGGTATCACCGATAAAGATGTCACATTCCTTTATCAGTTCAAGACGCTTCTTTGCGATCTCGTAATTGTTTTCAAAACTGTCTTTTTCCTTATAGATCTCATCAGGATATTCCAGTACTTCAAAACCGTATCGCTCACACAGTTCCTTCTTTTCAGCATACAGTTCCCTGCCGTTTCTTTTCAGACGGTCAGGACCGGAAAGATATATCTTTTTCATATCAGAGCCCGATCGCGCTGTCCAGAGCGATCTCGATCATTCCCTTGAAAGCGGTCTGCCGTTCTTCCGGTGTCGTCACCGCATCCTTTTTGTCGGAGATCGTCAGAAGACAAGCTGCCTTCTTGCCCAGATATCTGGCATTGGTGAAAAGCGCAAAACTTTCCATCTCACCCGCAATGACCGGATACGGCGGTGTTTCCTTGAAAGCAGGATCGTAATAGAAAGCATCTCCGCTGTTGACGATACCTTTATAGATGAAATGGCCTTTCTCCTTCGCCGTCTCTTCCAGCTTTTTCGTGATCGCCTTGTCCGGATACATCAGATCCTCCGTATAGCCATATGCCACCCTGGCAAAAGAAGAAGCCGAATAGGCAGCCTCCACCAGGATGATATCGAATAGATCCATCTCCTCCAGATAACCGCCGCAGGAACCGACTCTTATGATGTTTTCCACATCATAGAATTTGAACAGTTCATAGGAATAGATGGCCATCGAAGGAATACCCATTCCATGGCCCATGACGGAGATCCTTTTCCCCTTATATGTCCCCGTATATCCCAACATGCCCCGTACATGATTGAATTCCTTTGCATCTTCCAGGAAATTCTCAGCGATGAATTTCGCCCGCAAAGGATCGCCGGGCATGATAACGGTCCTGGCAATATCCCCAGGCAATGCGGTATTGTGCGGTGTACCTCTGAATTCACTCATATTGTCTGTCCTCCTTATTCAATAAAATGATCATTTATTACCTTTCTTTACGATATCTATATAATAATTTTACCAGATTTGGGGGTTTCTTTTACTCAGCCTTAAGCGACAGCGTCCGGCAGACACAATCCTTCCCACAGCCAAATCCAAACAGATCTTTCAGTCTCGTCCTTTCAAAGCGGAATTCCTTCTCATCGAAGGAAACAAAAAGATGATCATCCTCGTCTTCCAGAACGATCGTATGCATCTTCCCCTTCTCCCATCTCAGCGGATAAGAAGTCAGGGCCTTTTCCTCTTGCTTTCTTTCAACCAGGACCAGTTCATTTCCCCTTATCCCGATCATCTTTCTGTCAAGATATCCCCGCATATCAAAGACAAGATAATGTTCCTGCCCTTCTTCCGGAATGAAGGACCATTCGATCTTATGATAAACATCCCCATAACAGCCCGATGAGATCAGGGCATGCTCCTTGCTTACACAAAGAAGTCCCTCATCGATCGACCAGTTTCCGGAATGTTCCACGAAACCGCGGATATTGTTCATAAAGTCCCCTTCATAACGCGGACCGTAATGATCGATCGGATAATCTTCAAAATCATAATCAAGTTTTGGCTGGCGCTTCACTTCAACGTTCAATATCGCATATGGATGATCCGCCTTCAGACCGATACGATGAATGACCATGTTCTTTCCATATGGCATATCGATGATGAGCCTTCCTTCATCATCCAAAGAGACTCTATTTTCATATTCGTTTCCTTCACAATCCTCAACGTAAGAAGTAAAACTCTTTTCAGTGCTTTCCACTTTCAGAATGACCCGATCACCCGGTGAAACGACCGGAGAGAATTGCGGATCATAACGCGCGTCGTAGAGATCCTCTTTCCGATAATAGACATATCTATAGATGTCTTCCGCATCGACAGAAAGCTTTCCGTCTTTCACGCAAACTTCTCCCTTATCACATCGGATCCCCTTTGTCGCATAAGGAAGTCCAAAGTATTCAGGGTATTCGACATCCATCCCCTGCAGTTTATAGGCCAGTTTCGCAAACATCACCGCCGTATCGGAAACGGTCTGAATATTCAGATAACCGATCGCACTTGAAGCGTTGATGATGTCATTGATCGGTGTGATCCATTTCTCATCGATCCCCTTCAGACCAACCAGAGCACCCAGTATGCTTCCGACATTGCCGCAGTTACAATCAGTATCCCACCCGCATCGGTTCAACATCACCAGCGTCTTCGAGAAATCGCCATCACCATAGCTCATCGCCATGATCATCAATGCCATATTGGGAATGATATGGCAGACTCCCGGATATTTGTCATAACCGTAATTCTCATGGATATATTGCAGACAATCTTCCCAATCATCATTCTCTTTATAAAAACGAAGGATATCCTTTGCGACCCTATAGTATTCCAGGTCCTTATCCAGATACTCCAGAGCCTCATCGATTACCTCGTGGATGTCATCCTTGACCATCGCCAAAGCGATCGCCACCGCCACAAAGATCCCACCTTCTATCCCACAGCCATCATGTGTCACACTGGAAGCCATGGTCGCCAGTTTCTTCGCCAGGACCGGATCATAACCCGCCACATAGCCCCAGCAGTCCGAAAAGATCTGCCCACCGATCTGTTCAGCGATACTCTTTCCGTTGGTAGCCATACTGCCGGAAGCGGGAGCCTTGATCCCATTCTTCAGATTCTCATAAGCGGTATGTTCGGTGGATACGCCAACGCCTCCCCACCAGAAGAAGCCCTTATATTCCTGCAGATAATTCAATACCGTATTACCGATATTCTCTGCCGAGATCTCATCATAGTCCAAAAGAGCCCGTACAAAAAACAGAGGTCCGTTGATATCATCATCCGCCGCATAAAGATCATAATCCACAAGATAGCCTTCCTCATCGGGATACTTCTCCATGATCTGTTCATGACTCCAGTTCTCGACCGGCGAACCGAGCCTTACACCGATGATCTTGCCAAGCCAGGAGGCATAGACCTTATTCAGATATTCGTATCTGTCTTCTATTTTCAATCTCATACGAAGTGCTCCAGAAGGAAAGCAATCGTACCATCTGTCAGCTGTTTCGAAAGATCAGGTCTCTCATTCCAGGCACCGAAACCATGATCTGCACCCTTCACTGTCAACAGTTTCCTGTAAGCCGCATTGGAAAGATCCTCATAGGCTCTTTCTGCAACATCGTAAGGCACCGTCACATCCGCATCCCCATGAACGAGCAGCGCACTACCCTTGAATCCCTTCAAACCCCTCACCGGCGAAGTCGCCTCGATCTGATCAATGAGCTGCTTATTCAGCTTTATATAAGTATCGTCGAAACCGTTATGGAAAATGCAATAGCCTTTTTCTTCCATTTCCTTCTTCATCGCAGAAAGATCCTCACCCAGGAATTCATCTTTCCCGTCAAAACCGTCATAGGAAGCGGAAGCCCATAGACCGATACAGCTGATCTCAGGATGTTCCTGAATATACAGACAGGTCAGACGACCACCCATACTGTAACCGATCATGGCCATATCGTCCTTGATCTCATAATGTGCCTTAACATAATTTACACTGCTGTCGATATCATCGAGGCAGTTTTCCATCGTGTAATAGAAGAAGTCTTCCTTCGATTCATCGCAGCCCGGAAAACCCATCATCACCGACATCACGCCATGTTTTGCCATTTCCTTTGCGACCGTCAGAAAACGTCCGTCCTCCGTCCGCTTTGCCTTGAAACCGTGTGCCAGGACCAACAGCTTTGCCGGATAGGTATCTGCCTCAACGACTGTAATGGGGATCATCGTATTTCTTTTTGAAACGATCTGTTTATCTATGATATTCATTTTGACCCTCTTTCATTCATCCCAGTGTTTTCTATCGATGCTCTTCGCACCGGAAGCGATCATATCGCGATACCAGTAATAAGACTTTTTCGGTTTTCTTCTCAGATCCTCATCGACCGCCACCAGACCATAGCGCTTAGCCATCCCGTTCTTCCAGGAATACAAGTCAAAAGATGACCAGGCAAAATAGCCCCGCACATCGACCCCTTCCTCCATCGCATTCAGCATCGCCGAAATATGATCATTCATGAAATCGATACGCTCTTGATCATCCACCATCTCCACCGAAACATCCTCTCTTATTCCGATCCCGTTCTCTGTGATATAGATCGGTAAATGATAGCGTTCATAGGCTTCCTTAAGCCCCTTCTGAAGACCCTTGGGATAGATCTGTGTCCCCCATTCATTGTATTGGGCATCTGGCAGATCGAAGATCTGTTCAAACCAGCCCTTAATAATGACCGTATTCTTTCCACCCGCACCGGAATTGTTTACCACCAGGCTCGTCTCTCCCTCACTGTATGGCCTCACCAGCATGTGCGAATAATAATTGAGGCCAAGGAAATCCACGGTATTCTCTTTTATGACCTGAAGTTCCTCCTTCTTCATGAAAGAAAGGTCATATCTTTCGTTCAGCACACAAAGCAGATCGAACGGGATCTCTCCCTTTGCGGCTGTATCCAGAATCCAGTTATTCGCATAATTATCCGCAAAACGCATCGCGATCTTCGTCTTTAAACTATCATCCACACCATTCACCGGCGCAAAAGAATGTACGATACCGATCTGTCCATCATAGCCACCCTTGCGGAACGCCCTTACACCCAATGCCGAAGCATACATCACATTGTAGGCAGCCAATATAAACTCATAAGGATCATTATGACCGGGCGGATAATTCCCGATCAGATAACCGGAAGCAGTGAAATACTTCGGTTCATTGAAAGTCACCCAGTCCTTCACCAGATCATGGAACACCTCAAAACAGACCTCCGCATATCTTTCATAACCGTAACAGGTCTGCTTATTCAACCAGCCTCCGATATCCTCATAATACTGGGGAAGATCCCAATGATAGATCGTAACGAAAGGTTTGATCCCGTATTCCAGACAGGTCTTCATCAGATCACGATAGAAAGCGATCCCCTTTTCATTGACATGACCTTCCCTGTCCTTTATGATCCTTGGCCAGGAAAGAGAAAAACGATAGGAATTCTGACCGCCTTCTGCCATCTGCTTAATATCTTCCTTATAGAAATGATAATGATCGGAAGCGACATCCCCATTCTCCAGCCCTCTTTCATGAAGATAGACATCCCAGATCGAAGCCGCCTTCTCATCAACATCATATGCGCCTTCGCACTGATAGGAAGCCGTAGCCGAACCCCATAAGAAATCCTTATCCATCTATTTGTCCTCTCTTTTCATATCGAAAAAGATATTCTCTCTGTTTTTTGTACCGATAAAAGACCTTTCGATCCATACATCTCTCACGCATATCTGGCTTTCCAGCTTCTCATACATCTGATCCAGCTTTTCTTCACTCTCATCCCGAAACAGCGTAACGTGTGGCACATACGTCTTGTCAAAAGGATCGATCTCTATCCCATATCCTTTCCCGAGATAATGATCCGCCTTCTCATGAAGAGCCTTTAACCCGTCTTCTTTCTCAAAACGAAGCCAGATCATATCCCCGATCCTTTGAAGATACACGCTTCCGCAAGCGATCCTTCCTTCTTCCTTTATCAGTTCCTTAAGGCCGGGAAAGATCTTCTCATATTCATCCGTATAGAAACTGCGCTTATAAGAGACATGGAAAGGGAAATCGAGAAACCTGGTCGAAAGTTCCATATCGGAATTGGCCTTCACACAAATATCCCTTATCTTCTTCAAAGACACCTCATCCAAAAGCCCGCAAGCCCACATGAGCTCCTTCTTCATAGGATCTTCCTGACCTTCATATAAGAAAAGATGATCGTCTTGCACAATTCATCGATACCCATCTCCGCAAGGAATTGCCTGGCATCCTCTTGTCTGATCACAGAAGGATCATAGCTGTTGATATATTCCTCCAGCACCTTTGCCGGATCATCGACGGCATTCTCGATCCTTTTGACGACATCCTTCAACAGAACATCGTCATATCCTTCCTTTTCCTTCACATACCATTCCAGCAAAAACTGAAGCATCTCATCATGACCCCAGTTCCGGGCGATCTGACGGGCACCGCTCTTTCCAGAAAGAAAGCTCAGATCGTATGTCACGAAAAAGGAAGCCAGCTGACTGCAGGCATCGTAAGCGGCTTCCATCATGCCTGTCAGCAGTTCATCCATCTTTTCGAAACGATCGAACTTATCTTCCATGAAACTCTATCTTTATCATATCATTTCGGGCATAAGAAAACCCGGTATCACCGGGTCAGTCTTATGGAATTATTTAACGGATTCCTTTAAAGCCTTTGCAGGTCTGAATGCCGGAGCCTTGCTGGCAGCGATCTTCACCTTTTCGCCTGTAGCAGGATTGATACCCTGTCTGGCAGCTCTTTCCTTAACAACGAACTTACCGAAACCGCTGACATCTACAGTGTTGCCTGCAGCAAGCGTATCTTCGATCTTTTTGAATAAGGAATTGACGAGTTCAAGAGACTCTTTCTTGGAATAACCATATTCTTCTGCTAAAGCTTCAGCTAATTCTTTTTTTGTAACTTTTTCCATGTCTTTTATTACCTCCACATTGTCTTATTGTACCCTAAAAACCATTAAAATGTATGTCAAATGATTGCTAAAAGCATTTTTTTCATTACATCTTACCCAATTCACAGATATTTGTTCAGAATACCACCTTTACAATGACCATCTTCACAAGTTTATCGCAAAAAATGATCATCAGTTTATGAAAAACAGACACATCCGGATAGATATCCCGATAGCCACGCATATAGCTTTTTGAGCTTACATCCAGTTTTCCCCAATCCTTGACCTCATTCACATCATCCAGATAAAACAAGGCATCCACATTCTTTATCCCCGCCTGTGCGATCCAGGTCTTTGTCATCATCTTCGCACCAAGACGGTTGCAGGCATCAAAGACCAGCACGCTGCCCAGGAAATGTTCCTTCATCGCAAGAAGCAGCTTTTTCACATCATCCTTCATCAGATAGTAGAAGACGCCTGCCGCAAAGAAAACGGCTCCATCTTTCTTTTCGATCCGTTTCATCCAGCCCGGATCACGCAGATCGAAAGCGATATTCTCTTCCCTTGAAGAAGGCGGAAGGATCTCATTCCGGACTTTTATCACATCCGCAAGATCCAGATTGTATCCTCTACATGTCCCGTTGTCCACCTTGGAGAAGGTGTCATCCAGACCACAGCCCAGATTCACCACCGAAGCATTGGGATGATCCTTCAGGTAGTCCTTCACCTCACAGATCAGATCGAAGTGGCGCTGTGCCGCCTCCATCGCACCGAAACGACCAGCAGGAGAATCCATCAGCTTCCGCTTGCTTTCGAAATCATAATCCAGGCTCTCACAGATCCTTTCCGCATTTTCATCATAGAAAAGATCCGGATAAGCCTTCGAACAGATAGAACGCGCAAACAAAGGTATGACCAGTGTCTCCTGAACACTGTTTTTCTCGATATGGTATTTCATACGCCTCCAAGTTAGCCATTACTAACCATATCTATTCTAACAAAAAAAGAAGGCAATGCCTTCTTCTTTACAGAAATTTTCCGGTGATGCTTCGGGGCTCATTTTTCACCTCTTCAAGGCTTCCACAAGCGACGATCTTTCCACCGTCTTCTCCACCCTGCGGTCCCATATCGATGATGTAGTCAGCGCTTTTTATGACGTCGAGGTCGTGTTCGATGACCACAACTGTAGCACCCTGATCGATCAAAGAAGCGAAAACGTCCAGCAGGCTCTCCACATCCCGGGGATGAAGACCGATCGTCGGCTCATCAAACACGAAAAGGGAATCCGACTGCCTTCTGCCCATCTCCGTCGCCAGTTTCAATCTCTGTGCCTCGCCACCGGACAAACTTGGTGTCTCTTCGCCCAGAGTCAGATAACCTAAACCGAGATCCTTCAATATCTGAAGACGCGGTGCAACATTTTTCATATCCTTGCAGAAAGAAAGTGCACTGGTCACATCCATATCCATCAGGTCAGGAAGCGAGGTCTCCTGTTTCTGCTTATTGGTATAAAAGATCTTCTTTGCTCTCTTGTCATAACGGCTTCCCCGACATTCCGGACAAGGAATATCGACATCCGGCAGAAACTGCACATCCAGGGAGATCTGTCCCGTTCCATCACAGACCGGACAGCGCAAAGATCCCGTATTATAGGAGAAATCACCTGCCTTGTATCCGTACTTTTTCGCATCTGTACTGCGCGCAAAGATCTTTCTCAGTTCATCATGGACATTGGCGTACGTCGCCACAGTCGAACGCACATTGATCCCGATCGGTGAAGCATCGATCAGTTTCACATGTTCGATCCCGTCAGCTTCGATCCTTCTCACATGAGACGGAAGTTCTTTTCCCTCAATATGAGCCTGTAATCCCGGCACAAGAGACTCCAGGACCATCGTCGTCTTGCCCGAACCGGAGACGCCCGTGACTACGGTCAGTCTGTTTTTCGGGATCTTCACATGCAGATCTTTCACCGTATGGATCTCATCGGTATCCATAACGATCGCACCATCGGAAAAAATATCCTTCCCTTCAGAGAGACGGAAAGCCTGTCTTCTTTCCGAAAGATAGCTTCCAATCAGAGAATCCTTGTTTTCTTTCATCTCTTCGATACTCCCCTGTGCCACCACAAGACCGCCGTCACGACCCGCATCAGGACCCATCTCGATGAGAGTATCCGCCTCCTTCAGGATCTGCAGGTCATGATCCACCAGAAGAACGGAATTTCCATCCCTCACCAGGTCATGCATGACAGCATTGAGACCTTCGATATTGGCCGGATGAAGACCGATCGAAGGCTCATCCAGGACATAAAGGACACCTGTTGTCCTGTTACGGACTGCCCTTGCCAGCTGCATCCTTTGTCTCTCTCCTGTCGACAAAGTCGAAGAAGCTCTGTCCAAAGTCAGATAGGACAGACCCAGATCCATCAGCCGCTTCGCCACCTCCAGATAGGATTCACAGATGTTTTTCGCCATTGGACGCATCTCCTCCGGCAAAGATGCAGGGACTCCCTTTACCCATTCGATCGAATCCT
>CADBND010000097.1 GCA_902795875.1 uncultured Erysipelotrichaceae bacterium | reverse complement strand
GCTTCGGAAAAACTGGAGAAGATCAATAATGATCTGAATAAGTGTGAGAAAGACCTCTATAACCGTGCTTATACTTTTATTGACAAACATTCCGCATCCTTACAGGAGCCGTCCTTCTATATCCGAAACGACAGGATCACTTTTCTGATCAAGAATTCCGATAAAAATAAATATCAGGGTTATACCTACGGTTCTTCTTCATCCGGACTGGCTTTTTATGTGGAGCCTGCATCATTTATCGATGCCAACAATCGCAAGATCTCACTTTTGCAGGACAGGGAAGATGAGATCGAAAGGATCCTTCGGGAACTGTCTTATCTGATCGCTTCGATCGCCGAAGCCTATCTTCATGATTTCGAGTCTCTTATGGACCTTTGTGTGATCTTTGCCAAGGCGCAATACGGTATGAAACATAACGGTATCATGGCGGAACTGACAAGTGATGAATACTTCTGTTTCAAAGATCTTTGTCACCCCTTGATCGACGAAAAAAAGGTCGTTTCCAATACATATCGCTTATTCTCGCCATATAAGGGTATCGTGATCTCCGGATCGAATACCGGTGGCAAAACGGTCTCATTGAAGGCGATCGGCCTATCTATCCTGATGACATATCTGGGGATTCCGATCATATCTTCCGAAGCGACAGTTCCATTTTATCGGGGTATCTATGTCGATATCGATGACAATCAGTCGATCGAAGATTCTCTATCGACTTTTTCTGCTCATATCCGCAATATCAACGGCATACTTAAAGAAGCGGATGAACATTGTCTTATTCTGATCGATGAGCTGATATCCGGTACAGACCCTAAGGAAGCACAGGCGATCTCACTGGCGATTCTTGATAAGATCAAAGAGATCAGAGCCCAGTTCATCATTACAACTCATTTCGATGATATCAAGAATTACTCTTACAACGATGAAGAGATCTTACTTTCTTCCGTCGGTTTCGATCTCAATACCCTCAATCCGACGTATCACTATTATGAGGATTCGATCGGTTCTTCCAATGCGATCGAGATCGCTTCTCGTTTTTTTGATGACCCTTCGATCATTGACAATGCCCGTCAGTATTTAGAAAAGAACAAATCCGAACAGGATGAAATGATGGACCGTCTTGCCAAACAGATGCAGGAGACAGAAGACCTGAAAATCTCTCTGAAAGCAAAGGAACAGGAAGCCGAAGAACTGAGGAACAAATACGAAGAAGAAATGAAGCGCTTCGAAGAAGAGAAAGAAGCACTTCGTATGAAATATGTCAAAGAACTCGATGAATTCATCGAACAGACCAAAGAAGCTGCTTTGGAAAAACTCGACAGTATCAAAGAGAAGAAAGATACGGAAGTCGTCAAAGAGATCGAAAAGCTTGAAAGCAAGATCCCGGAAAAGAAAGAAAAGGTCGAGTTTAAGATCGGTGACAATGTACGCATCAAGGATAACGAACAGATCGGTATCATCGCTTCGATAAAAGGAGAGAATGTAACGGTAAATGTACGCGGTCTTACGATCCGTACCAAAGTAAAAGATCTCACTTTAATGCCTAAGATCAAAAAGCAGGAAACGAAAGTCACTTCCGCAAAATACAAACGTGTTCCTTCTGAGCTCAATCTGGTCGGGGAAAGGGTGGAAGACGGTCTGGTCATAATGGAAGAGTACCTGGACAAGGCGAATGCGGCCAGGATGTCTTCGGTGAAGGTCATTCATGGGATCGGCACCGGCACTTTACGAAAAGCTCTGCGCCAGAGACTTGCGAAGCTTTCCTATGTGAAGTCATTCAGAGACGGCGATTATTATGACGGCGGCAGTGCCGTAACGATCGTGGAGTTCAAATGAATGCTTTAAAAGAAAAACTGGCTACATTGCCGAAAAAGCCGGGCGTCTATCTGCATAAAGATAAAGACGGTACCGTAATCTATGTAGGAAAAGCGATCAATCTCTTCAATCGCGTCAATTCCTATTTTCGTGGTGCACACGACTACAAGACGACCAAACTTGTATCCAATATCGTGGATTTTGATTCTATCGTCACGAAGTCGGAAAAAGAAGCGTTGATCCTGGAATACAATCTGATCAAAGAATATGATCCGAAATTCAATATCGTATTCAAAGACGATAAGTCCTATCCTTATATCCTTCTCAAAGAAGCAAAGGAACCTTATGTCAGTGTCGTGCGGATGAAGAAGAAGTCTCGCTACAAAGGAAAACTGTACGGGCCTTTCCCTGATGTCGGTGCGGCACGAAACATGGTCGAACTGATCAATAAACTCTATCCTACAAGAAAATGTGAGACACTTAAAAAAGATCTCTGTCTTTACTATCACATGGGACAGTGCCTCGGTTATTGCAAGCTCAATGTTCCTGAAGAAGAATCGAACAAGATAAAAAACGACATCATCGATTTTCTGAACGGAGAAAACAGAGAGATCATCAATTCGTTAAAAGGGAAGATGAACGAAGCTGTCGACCGTCTTGATTATGAAAACGCAGCCTATTACCGGGATCTGATCGCCGATGTGAAACAGACCAATCTGAAACAGGATGTTCAGAAAAACAACCGTGAAAGTTTCGATGTCTTCAACTACTACGTGGAAGACGGCTATATCGCGATCACTGGCCTTTTTGTGAAGAACGGCAGACTCCTTTCATCGGATAAATTCATCGATTATCTCGTATCCGATCCGGAAAACTTCGTATCTTCCTATATCTACCGTTTCTATGAGATCAACGACAAACCAAAAAAGCTTTATATACCCCAGTCTTTGATGGGCTATCTTTCTGAAGTCTATGATTGTGCGACGGTATCCAGAGGTTACAAATATCAGCTTTTGAAGCAGGCCAAGACCAACTGTATCGAATCACTGAAGCAGAATAAGAAGATCATTACCGGGAAAGAGGACTACAAAGTCCAGCTTTCCGACGAATTTGAAAGGATATTCGGAAGGAAGATCGACCGGATCGAACTGTTTGATAACTCGCATACCGGTGGGCAGAATACCGTGGGTGCCATGGTCGTATACAAAGACTACAGGCCTTCCAAAAAGGATTACCGCTTATACAAACTGGATGATTCCGCGGATGATCTTTCTTCCATGAGAGAAATGTTATACAGAAGATATTTCCGTGTGCTGAAAGACGGCTTAGAAAAGCCGGATCTTCTGATCGTCGATGGTGCCCGCATTCAGATCGATGTCGCAAAAGAGATCATTTCTTCCCTGAATATGGATATCACGATCGCAGGTCTGGGTAAAGACGATCATCACAACACTTCCTATATGATGGATGCAGAATATCAGATCATTGATATTCAGAAAGATTCAAACATGTTTTTCTTCCTAACGAACATGCAGGATGAAGTGCACCGTTTTGCGATCACTTACCACAAAAAACTTCGTCAGAAGGCGATGTATAAATCGGTACTTGACGATATTCCCGGCCTTGGTCCTAAGACCAGAATGATACTTCTGCGTAAATTCAAGACCATATCCAATCTGAAGACTTTGCCATTGGAAGAACTGGAGACCGTTTTGAATCACAATGTCGCGTTAACGCTGTATAATAAGCTGAGAGAAGAAAATGCTTAAAAATATTT
>CADBND010000096.1 GCA_902795875.1 uncultured Erysipelotrichaceae bacterium | reverse complement strand
GGAAGAATTCTTTCTCTTCTTCTTTCACTTCTTTTGAAAAGGCATAGAAGCTCAGTCCGCTGCCTACCGTTACCGGCATGTTAGGCATGAAGCGGATGATCGGGACGTTTCCGAACATATTTTCCAGGAAGGGGATGTCCTTGCCGGCGATCATCGATACGATCACATACCTGTCTTTTCTTTGTTTTAATGTATCGTTTATCCCTTCAAACATAACCTGCAGGATCTGCGGTTTTACACCCAGGAAGATGTAGTCTGCCTGCTTGGCGACGGTTTCGTTGTTGCAAACCTGTCCGCCGATCTTTTCCGCAAGTTCTTCTGCTTTCTGTTTTGTCCTGTTTGCCAGAAGTATTCTGATGTCACATTCGCTTTTGGAAGCGGCGGTGGCTAAAGCGCCGCCCATATAACCCGTTCCGATAAATCCGATGGTCTTCATTGTTGTTTCTCCTTATTCAATATAATGATATTTCTTTTTTCTATGTATTGAAAACGGAATGACCGAAAGAAAACGGAGATCTCTCTCCGTTTCTGTGTTTAGATGTTGAGCAGGTCGCTGTAGACCTTGAGGGCTCCGTCCGTATCGTGTGCGAGGACTCTCTTTGCGAGGACCTTTCCTAACTGTACGCCTTCCTGATCGAAACTGTTCAGGTTCCATAAGAATCCCTGGAACATGACTTTGTTTTCGAAGTGGGCAAGCAATGCGCCTAAAGAAACAGGATCGAGTTCATCACCGATGATGATGCTGGAAGGACGGTTTCCGTCGAAACGCTTGTTGGGGTTTTCATCTTCTTTGCCACATGCGAATCCGACGATCTGGGCGGCAACGTTGGCACAGAGTTTGGCCTGGGAACTGCTTCCCTGAATATCGAGGTCCGTTCTTAATTGCGAGTTTCTGAATCCGATGAACTGCATCGGTACGATGTCCTTGCCTTGATGCAAGAGCTGGTAGAAGGAATGCTGGCCATTGGTACCCGGTTCACCGAAGATGATCGGTCCGGTCTTGTAGTCTACCGCTTCGCCATAACGGTTCACGGATTTGCCGTTGGATTCCATATCCAGCTGCTGCAGATGTGCCGGGAAGCGGGCAAGAGCCTGTGAATAAGGAAGGACGGCTGTAGTCTCATAACCGAGCACATTTCTTTCATATACGCCGATCAATGCGTCGAGCATGGCGGCGTTTTTCATGATGTCTTTGTTTTTGCCGGTCTCGTCCATCTGATTTGCGCCGTTTAAGAAGGAGGCGAAGACTTCCGGTGTGAAGGCCAGCGAGAGGACACATCCGCCTACGGCTGAGGAAGAGGAGTATCTTCCGCCGATGTAGTCATCCATGAAGAAAGCATCGAGATAGCCTTCGTTTTTTGCCAGAGGAGATGTCTCACTGGTGACGGCGACCATGTGTTTTGCGGGATCGAGGCCTTCCTTTTTCAAAGCTTCCTTGACGAAGGTCTCATTGGTCAGAGTTTCGAGTGTCGTTCCGGATTTGGATACGAGTACGAAGATGGAGTGAGCCTTATCGATGCCGTTCAGTACACCTGCTGCGTCATCGGGGTCGACGTTGGAGATGAAGCGGGCTTCCATGTTGAGAAGAGAATGTTTCCTTGCCCAGTTCTCCAAGGCAATGTACATCGCTCTTGGTCCGAGATCGGATCCGCCGATACCGATCTGTACGACGGTATTGAACTTTTCACCGTTTCCGTTTACGATCTTTCCTTCGTGAACTTTCTTTGCGAATTCAGCGATCCTTTCCTGCTGCTTTACATAGAAATCTCTCTTGTTTACACCGTCAGCGATGACATCTTTCCCAAGCTGTCCTCTGCACAGCTGGTGAAGGACGAGTCTTTTTTCACCGGTGTTGATCATGGCACCGTTGTAGAGTTCTTCGTATTTTTCTGTAAGTCCGGCTTCGTCCGCCAGTTTCTGTAAGACCTTTAAGATATTATCATCGACTGCTTTGGCAGCGAAGTTATAGCTTAAGCCGGCAGCCATCTCAACGATATAGTTTCTTACCCTTTGCGCACCGTTTTCGCCGGCAAGCAGGGTCTTGAGATCGGCTTTCTTTGTTTCTTTCAGTTCTTTGTATGCCTGTCTTTGATCCAGGTTGATCCATTCACTCATGTCATGTTCTCCTTTTTTACTCTTTCATTATACTTGTTTCTCTCTTTTTCTAATAAGGATATTCGGTCTCATGGGAATAAAAAAGATCCACAGATGTGGATCGTTATTCCCAGAATACCAGTGCCAGGATACTTGGCCCGGTGTGACAGCCGATGACGGGTCCGATGGAAAGAAGCTTCACATCGGCATCGGGATGATGGAGAAGGACTTTCTCTTTGAGCTGAAGTGCTTCTTCTTCACAGTTTCCGTGTCCGACGAAGATCGTGTTTCCGTTTTCTTTCTTCCAGTTGCTGTCGATCTTTTTCAAGATGGAGGCGGTCGCCGAATGGCGTCCTCTGGTCTTTCCGGCGACAAAGAGCTTTCCTTCTTCATTTACCGAAAGAAGAGGCTTTATCTGTAAGGTCGTAGCGATGGCTGCGGATGTGGATGAGATCCTTCCGCCTTTTACCAGATATTCGAAGCTGTCCAGGGTGAACCAGTGGGCAACGTCGGTCTTGTTTGTTTCGATCCATTCGACCATTTCGTCGTAACTGAGTCCTTCTTTCTGCTTTTTCAGGGATTCATATACCAGGAATGCTTCCCCGATCGATGCGCAAAGTGAATCGATACAGAAGATCTTCCGATCAGGATACTTGTCCTTGAGTTCCGCTTTGATCAGCCTGGCGGTATTGTATGTGGAAGAAAGACCGGAAGTGAAGCAGATGTAGATGACATCCTGCCCGTTTTTGAGCGAGCTTTCAAAATGTTCCTCATAGACTTCGGGATTGATGCCGGTCGTTTTGACATCGACCTGCGGTGTCAGCATTCCATAGAAACGATGATGGTCTATGGTACCTTCGGGACCATAGGAATAAGTGACATCGTCCATTAAGATGTCCATCGGTATGATGCCCAGTTCCGGAAGGCCCTTCAGCAGGCTTTCATCGATATCCGCCGTAGCGTCTGTAAAGATCTTGTAGTCGTTCATAGCGTGTAACACATAAAATATAATCGATTTTATCCGTTTATGCAATGAAGAAAAGCCTCTTTTACAAAAGTTTTTAGAAATAAAAGAACGGTGGACGATACTCTATAATAATAGTAATGAAAAACGCGATAAAGGAAGCTTTCCGGGATTCCCTGCACATCCTTCCCGGTTACCTGGTACTGGGACTGGGTTTTGGCGTACTGATGGGGTCAAGAGGTTTCGGCTTTTTGCCGGTACTTCTTTCTTCTGTCTTTATCTATGCGGGTTCGATGCAGTATGTGGGGGTCGATCTTCTGAGTTCGTCCGCTTCTTTGATCACTGCTTTCTTCATGACGGTCATGGTGAATATCCGCCATCTTTTCTATGGGATCGGAATGTTAAAGAAATACAGGGATATGAAGATGGGGAAGCTTTACAGTATCTTCGCTTTGACGGATGAGACGTTCTCCCTTGTCTGCAACAAGGATATGTCTGGTCTGGATGAGTCCTATTATTTCTATGTTTCTCTTTTCGATCAAATCTGGTGGGTGTCTGGTTCCTTGCTTGGAAGCATCCTTGGCGATGTGCTTCCTTTCGATTCGGCGGGGATCGATTTTTCGATGACGGCTTTGTTTATCGTGATCGTGGTGGAACAATGGAAAGCGAATAAGGATCATCTGCCTGTGATCCTCACATTCCTGATCTCAATATCCTGTCTCATCCTTTTCGGGAGAGATGATTTCCTGATTCTGGCGATGGCTTTGATCGTGATCATGCTTATGGGAATTAGAAAGATCAGAGGTGAAAAGGATGCATAGCTATCTGTTGATCTTCGTCATGGCATTGACGACGATGGCGATCCGTTTTCTGCCGTTTGTGATCTTTCGCGACAAAACACCGGCTTTGATCAGCTATCTGGGAAAGGTCCTTCCCTATTGTGCGATGGCGATGCTGGTAGTGTTCTGTCTGAAAGATGTGAGCTTTTCTTCTGTAAACAGTTTTCTGCCGGAAATGATCGGTGTCATGACAGCAATCTTACTGCATAAGTGGAAGCACAACACATCTTTGTCGATCGTTGTTTCCACGATCTTATACATGTTTCTGATACAGAAGATATTCTGATGAAAAACAGGAAGCGATGCTTCCTGTTTCGTTTTTTAATCGATCTCGCAGCTTATGACGATGCCTTTTCTTTCCATGTAGTAGCTGCACAGTCCTCTTGTAGGGAAAATACGGATGTCCGCGTTTGGATATTGCGAGGATACGAGATCTTTCAGATCTTTGGCGGCAGAGGGATTTTCTGTGTGTGTGATGATGGCTTTCCCTCCGCTGTATCCGGCTTTCTTCATGTCTTCCAGCAGGACCGCAAGCGATCTTTTTTCACCTCTGGCTTTGCCGGTGACGGCGATCTTGCCTTCGGATGTTGCAGTACCGGTGACGGAGATGTTGAGCACATTGAGTGCACCGGCAGCGACTTTGTTTACCCGTCCGTTCTGGGCGAGATTGTGAAGCGAGAAGAAAGAGAAGAAGAGCCGCGATCTGCGGATATGATCTCTTATGATCTCGTCGATCTTTTCAAATGAGAGGCCTTCCCTCATGAGTTCCGTCATTTTGTTTATGGCCAGGATCTCTTCGGCTCCGGTGGAGAGGGTGTCGATGACGGAGATCTTCACGTCTTCGTGTTCCTCTTTGTACATTTCCGCTGCAGATAAGGCGGAATTGTAGGATCCGGATAGAGCGGAGGTGATCGTAAACACGAATATCTCTTTGGCTCCTTCAAATGCCTGTTTGTAGAGATCGATCGGCGGACAGGATGTATAGGAACGGCCTTTGTATGCCGCCAGGTAGTCTAACATTTCCGTGACGTTCAAAGATTCGTCATCGACAAAGCTTCTTTCGTCGGTATAGATCGTCAAAGGTACAGTTTTAAAGTCTTCATGGTCGATCGTATATAGATCGCATGATGAATCAGCTACAATTCTCATTATAAAAAACCTCCTTACTGCCCGATAAAATTGTATGAATTATCCGGACATGTTAAAATGTACAAAAGAAGTGTTTCTGTAACATTTGATACACATATCCAATTTCTGTAACATTATGAAGATCTATACGAAACGAAACAGCCGTTCCACGTCCACGCGTATGGCGATCGGGAATGCGATCCTGGATAAGCTGGATGAAAAGGAGTTCTCGAAGATCACGGTATCGGAGGTCATACGGCAGGCAAATGTCTCCCGTATGTCGTTTTACCGTTACTACGAGAATCTTTATGATGCCTTGTGCGACAATCTTAACATCATCGTCAACGGCTATATGATCGAGGGCGGGGAAACGGAGGATCCGGGAGTATATATGCAGCTGGATCATATTGAATTCTCTTTGAACTATTTTGACCGCTATTCCCGCTACTTTCTGACTTTGAACAGACACGGTCTCTATGCGATCCTGATGGATGCGGTCAATGAATACATGATGGAAAACATCTTTCCGCAGAAGAAGCTGCATATGTATGAGCTTTATGCCTATGCGGGTGCCCTTCTGAATTCTTTCATCAAATGGGAAGAGGAGGGAAAGAAGGAGAGCGCCCACAATGTGGCGACGATGATCTACAGACTTTTCAATCATTTTGACGGAGAAG
The DNA here is from genome assembly GCA_902795875.1 of uncultured Erysipelotrichaceae bacterium. Classification (GTDB taxonomy): domain Bacteria; phylum Bacillota_I; class Bacilli_A; order Erysipelotrichales; family Erysipelotrichaceae; genus Colivicinus. The sequence continues at coordinate 5,317 of CADBND010000096.1, read as the reverse complement.
AAAGATGAATATAACCGTATATCTGGGTTCGTTTCCGGGAAACGATCCCATCCTGAGAGAAAAGGTGATCGAACTGGGAAACTGGATCGGTTCAAACGACACGATCTGGTCTATGGCGGTTCGAAGAATGGCCTGATGGGCGATCTGGCGAAGGCTGTACTTGACAGCAAAGGAAAGGTGACAGGCGTGGAACCGCGTTTCTTTATCGAGCGCGGTTTTGTTTATGATGAGATCGATGAACTGATCGTTACGGAAGACATGTCGCAAAGAAAGGCGAAGATGATCGAACTGGGTGATGCCTTCATCGCTTTTCCGGGAGGAACGGGTGCTTTGGAGGAGATCGCCGAGGTGATGTCGAAGGTCTGCCTGAAACATCTCGATGCGCCTTGTATCATCTACGATCTGAATGACTATTATGAGGGACTTAAGATCCTGCTAGACAGGATGGTGGAAAGCGGTCTGTCGAGTCGCGAGCGGCTTGCGGGCATCCATTTTGCGAAAGATCTTGACGATATCGTTTCGATCATCGAAAAATACGAAGCCAAATAAGATAAAATGTATACAACGATAAGGAGATCATTATGGGAATCGTCGTCTTCGGAGCAGTGTTCGTGGATATCAAGGGATATCCGATCGATCAGTATATCCCTTCCGGAAGAAATGTCGGGCGGGTCGTTCAGGTACATGGCGGTGTGAGCCGCAACGTGGCGGAAGACATCGCCAATATCGAGCTCAGACCGGTCTATGTGAGTGTCGTGGATGATACGGGTATCGGCGCGGATGTCGTCGATCGTCTGAAAAGGCACAACGTCAATACCGATTACATCATCAAGACGGCCGATGGCCTGGGTACCTGGCTGGCGATCTTTGACAATAACGGGGATGTGGTCGCTTCCATATCCAAACGTCCCGATCTTTCCCGGATCGGGGAAGTGCTGGATCTCTGGGGTGACAAGATCATTTCTGAAGCGGACAGCGTGGTCGTCGAGATCGATATGGAGAAGGAACTTCTGGACAGGATCTTCAATCTGGCGGAAAAATATGAGAAGAAGATCTTTGCGGTGGTCTCCAATATGTCCATTGCGATGGAAAGAAGGGATCTTCTCGATCGCGTCGCCTGCATCGTCTGTAACGAACAGGAAGCGGGACTTCTTTTCTCGGAAGAATATGAAGGAAAGAGTCCTTTCGATCTGGAGAGGATACTCGTGGAGAAGATCGCGCAGGCCAATATCGAAAAGATGGTCATGACTCTTGGAGAAAGGGGTGCTGTCTTTGCGGAAAGAAACGGGGAACACGGATACTGTCCGCCGCAGAAGGTCGATGTGATCGATACGACCGGAGCAGGAGATTCTTTCTTTGCGGGGATCGCTGTCGGACTCACTTATGGCAAGACATTGAAGGAGTCCTGCAATATCGGTACCAGACTGGCTTCGGCAGTCATCGCTACAAAAGAATCGGTATCGCCGCGTTTTCAGCCGGCAGAATTCGGTCTGAAAGCGAAATGATCGATTTCTACATAAAGGAAAAACAGGACCTGATCGATGCGATCGAGGAGTATGGGATCATTCCTTTCTTTTCCAATGAACTGAAGGGTTTTTCCATCGAAGAGAATATCGATCCGAAAGTATACTTTTCCGATGGGGAAGGCGTATGGGAATGGAAGGGTCCCGTCATTCAGGAAACACACTGTGCCTATGGAAAACTGTTTCGCAAGAAGGCGGCTTTCGTTTCGAAGAAGTGGTATTTCGACCTGGCGAATTATCGCCGCGACGGATATGACTTCGATGCCCGGGTCTCGGATGGTTTAAGCAACTACAACGAGGAGTTCCTCTACAACATCATCTTTTCCCATCGCACCATCCTGTCCAAGACTGCGAAGGCGATCGGCGGTTATGTGAAGACCAGGGAGAAGGGCAAGGATGCCTGGGTCCCGAGAAAGGGTTTCGATACGACGATTACTGCCTTACAGATGAAGGGCTATGTCCTGATAAGGGATTTTGATTATGAGATCGATAAAAACGGTGAGTTCTATGGCTGGGGCGTTGCCCGCTATACGATCCCGGAGGAGTATTACCGGAATTTTACGAAGAACTGTTATAAAAGGACTCCTGAGGAGTCCTATAGAAGATTGTTCCGGCATCTGAAGAAACTGACGGGAGCCGATGACGAGCTGATCCGGAGGTTTCTCGGTTAGTTCTTATGGAACTGTCTGGCGATCTGAAACATCTTCGGATCGACATGACAGTAACCGTTTGGATTCTTGATCAGATAGTCCTGATGGTATTCTTCGGCGACCGTGAAGTTTTCAAGAGGAAGCAGTTCCGTCACGATCGGTTTGTCGTATTTCGAAGAGAGTTCACTAAGTGAACTTTTTATTATGTCCGCATCTTCTTTGTCTGTGTAATAGATACCGGTACGATACTGGTGGCCTTCATCGTGTCCCTGTCTGTCCAAGATCGTGGGGTCGATGATCAGGAAAAACATGTCCAGCAGCTGTTTCAGGGAGATCTTTTCTTCGTCGTATAGTACTTCCACAGTTTCGGATGCGGAAGAACGGTGCGCTTTGAGGTCTTCGTATCGCGGTGATTCGATGTCACTGTTGGCATAGCCGACGGTCGTTTCTTTCACGCCGTCCAGAAGTCCCAGATAGTGTTCCACACCCCAGAAACAGCCTCCGGCCAGATAGATCTTTTTCATAGCACATTCCTCCCTACGCATATCATTATACTTTGGAATGAGGGCTAATATTGGTAGAATAATGTACGGGAGGTAGTGTTTTATGGATGATTATACTATCTATTACGGTCTGACTTTTCTGGCCATCGCGATCACTTACGGTGCCCAGCTATATATACAGAGCGTCTATTCGAAATATTCCGGGATCGCAAACCGGAAAGGGATCACCGGCGCAATGACGGCGAAAGAACTGCTTTTCAACAACGGCATGCATGAGGTGGCCGTCAAGGAAGTGAACGGGATGCTGTCGGATCATTTTGATCCGCGGGAACCTTCCGTTTCTCTTTCGCAGAACAATTTCGAGTCTTCTTCGATCGCGGCGGTCGCTGTGGCAGCACACGAATGCGGTCATGCACTGCAGTATAAGGAGAATTATGCGCTGCTGAATATCCGGGCAAGTCTTGTCCCTCTGGCAAACTTCTCTTCCTATGCCGGTTATCTGTCGATCATGATGGGACTGATGCTGGGAATGATGAACCTCATCTGGATCGGTATCCTGCTTGAGGGTGTGATCCTTCTATTCCAGCTCGTCACGCTTCCGGTGGAGATCGATGCCTCCAGAAGGGCGCTGGTCCAGTTACAGCAGTACGGTCTGGTAGAGGGAGAAGAGCTTGACGGTGCCAAGACAGTATTGCGGGCTGCTGCTTTGACTTATGTGGCAGGTGTGGCTTCGACGCTGTTACAGGTACTGCGCCTTGTTCTGGTATATGGCAGAAGGAGCAGGAGAGACTGATGGATACGAATTACGGTCTGATGAACCGGCAGATGGAAGCGCTTGGCGAGGCTTCCCGTCATTACATTCCGGTATTGGCGAATGCCAGTGCCCTGATCTATGATACGCTGAAGGATCTCAACTGGGCGGGTTTCTATCTGGTGAAAGACGGTGCGCTGCTTCTGGGACCGTTTCAGGGCAAGATGGCCTGTGTAAATATTGAAAGGGGAAAGGGCGTCTGCGGTACGGCTTTCGAAAAAGATGAGACGCAGCTTGTGGAAGATGTCCACAAATTCCCCGGACATATCGCTTGTGATTCCGCTTCCAATTCCGAGATCGTCGTACCGATCCATAAGGATAAAGAGGTCGTTGCGGTATTGGATATCGATTCTCCTTTGTTTTCCCGTTTCAATGAGAAGGACAAAGAGGGATTGGAGAGTTTCGTAAAAGTCCTGGAGGGACTGATCGATTGGGATTAAGGATCTTGCGATCCTTTTTCTTTTTGGGAACTTGTTATAATGAGGGAAAGGACGTAATGCATATTCTATGTCGGGAGAGGAAGAGTATGGCGACAAAAATAATAGTTAGCGGAAGCCACGATGAGGATACGAGGCGGAAGTTCAGGGAACTTCCGGGTTGTGAAGTGGTATTCGTTGAAAACGATGGTGAGCTGAAAGAGGAGGATCTGAAAGACGTAGAGATCTTTGCGGGTCCTTTGAAAAAAGAAACGGCTGTGAAGATGCCGAAGCTTCGTTATGTTCAGCTTTTTTCAGCAGGAGCACAGAATTACGGATGGCTCGATGAAAGAGTCGTCTTAGGCAATGCCTATGGAGCTTATGGCGATGCGATCGCGGAACATATGCTGACAGTGAGCCTGATGGCGATGAAGAAGATGCCGGAATATCAGAAAGGACAGGAAGGCCATGTCTGGAAGACCTTGGATGACATCGTGCGTTTTGAGGGTTCAAAGATCCTGTCGGTAGGAATGGGTGCCATCGGTACTTCCTATCTGAAGAAGGCACACGCTCTTGGCGGAAAATGTTACGGCGTGCGCAGAACGATACATGATATTCCTGATTTCGTAGAGAAGCTCGTAACGATGAAGGAGATGGATGAACTGCTTCCGGATATGGATGTGGTCGCTTTGAGTCTTCCGGGTACTGATGAGGTGAAGGGTCTGTTCGATGAGAGAAGGCTGATGCTCATGAAGAAGGATGCCATTTTGATCAATGTCGGCAGAGGTAATGCGGTCGTCACGGATGATCTGATCAAAGTGATGAATGAAGGCCATCTCAGGGCGGCCTGTCTTGATGTCATGGATCCCGAACCCCTGCCCAAGGATCATCCTTTATGGGATACAGAGCGTGTCTATCTCACGCCGCATATTTCCGGAGGATATAAGGCCGGTATGAATTACGAAAAGGTCGTCGATGTTGCGCTAAACAATATCCGCAGGGTGCTGGATGGGAAAGATCCTGTCCACATTGTGAATAAGAAACTGGGGTATTAAAAAAGACCGTCCGTTATGACTGGTGTCAGTGAACTGAACCCCAAATGTTGGACACCAACAGGAGGGGTTCTTTTTAATGAAATTGAGTGATGAAGACAAAAAGGAAATTATCAGATTGAATAAGGAAGAAGGTGTTTCTCAAAAACATCTTGCCAAAATGTTTGATATCGGAATCAGACATATCGCGGATCTGCTTGCCCAATACAATCTTCATGGGGAAGAAGTTCTGATCAAAGGCTCGAACAGGAAGTATTCTCCGGAATTCAAAATGGAAGTTATAAAGCAGCATCTGAATGGTGAATCTAAGAATTCCCTTTGTGTTACGCATAATATTCGATATGCAATGCTTGACTCCTGGC
>CADBND010000095.1 GCA_902795875.1 uncultured Erysipelotrichaceae bacterium | reverse complement strand
TGGTCTCCCTGTCAAGCCGGTGTAAAGGATTGGCACTGTAAAAACTGCCGTCTCCGAAATAGGAAGCGACGATGTCCACCAGCGTCGTCTCTTCATTGCCATCAGAATGGACCAGGACATCCTTCGGCTTATTCACAATAAGAAAAAGCTCATCCTCATAGACGATATCCGGCTTAAGGGACACGCTTTCATAGGAATAAGTCTCCGGATAGATGCAGATATCCAGCTCAAGACCGATGATGTCATCTTCTCTTTTGACCGGATTTCCATCCAGAAGGATATGTTTATTCTGGATCAGAAGATGCTGGACCTTCTTGGAAGGGATGTAGGAATCAAAAAATTCCTGTATCGTCTTCACAAAAAGGGAGGAGATGTCGATATGCAGCCATCTGTCTTCAACTCTGTAGATCATACACCTATTATAGCAAACTGAATTATAATGGAATCATGATCACTCAGATTTACTCGATACAGACGACAGAAGAAGCACTTGCCTGTGTGGAAGCAGGAGCCGACTACATCGGGCTGGCCGTAGATACCGGCGCCGACCTGCCTTCCCAGGTCTCTTTGGAAAAAGCGAAAGAGATCTTTCAAGCCATCGGAAACAGAGCGAAGAAAGTCCTGATCTGCGTCACAAAAAGCGATGCACCCCTCTACGAACCGGTCGCTTATCTGAAACCGGACGTCATCCACATCTGCGGATATGACTATGAAGCCGATGAAGGATTCGTGAAAAGGATCAAGGAGATCTGTCCCGGCATCGAAGTCCTGCAGGCTGTCGGGATCGAAGACGAATCTTCTATCGAAAAAGCTGTCTATTTTTCCACCTTCTGTGACACCATCATCCTCGACTCGGTAGACAGAAGGATCAACGGGATCGGAGCTGCCGGCATCACCAACGACTGGGACATCGACGCAAAGATCGTGAAACTTGCGAAATGCAAAGTCATATTGGCCGGCGGACTGGGACCGGACAACGTCCGGGAAGCCATACTGAAAGTGAGACCATGGGGTGTAGACTCCTTCACAAAGACCAGCGACATCTTTCCTGATGGAAGCAGCCGCAAGAATATCGAAAAAGTCAAAGCTTTCATCGAAAACGCGAAGAAAGCCTTTGAAGAGATCGAAAACTGACACTTTCATGCAAAAAAAGAAGCAGGACAAAGAATCCTGCTTCAAAATTTTTTGACTATATTCCCGAAGAGGTCTATGCTTCTTCGGGCTTTTTCTTCTTGTTTTTCTTACTCATGCCATAGGCTGCGATCGCGATCGCCGCAACCGCCGCAATACCGACGACATAAGCGATCGTATTGTCTGGTTTGACACCGATCTGGACCTCACTTGCCGGAGCTGCCATGGTGGTGCTGTCAAAGACCGTCTCCGCCTTGATCGTACCGTCATAACCCGGAACGCCATACAGATTGACCGTCGCCTTCTTAGGAGTCAGATATGTTGCCTTGCCGGAAAGAATGATCTTCTGTGCCGTATAATTCTCGACCGGTCCTACGACATCTCCTCTCTCACCCGAATCTGCCGCCAGACCGATACCGTTCGCCGCATTGACATAGAGATAATAGTCAGGCTTATTGAACTCGATCGCCGCATCGCCCGTGACTACACCATACACACCTTCCGAAGTCAGAGAGTTCAGATTCACTTCAACGATCGCATCCTTTATCTGCAGATCGCGGTCCGCCTCGATGCCGGCCACTTCACCCTGTGTAGCAATATTGATCTTGATCATGCAGTCGTCATCAGCACTCACCGTACCCGGAACCAGGATACCCGTCGAATTCATCACATCCTCACAATCGATATTGATCGAAAGCTTCGATTTCTCGCTCAGTAACAGAGAAGAAGAATTCTCGCCGCCGATGATACCGCAGTAATTCAATGCATAAAGATCGTCACCCTTTTCCGCTGTCAGATCGATCGTGACATCGGAAGCCTTCAGATCGATCGACCCCAGCATACTGACAGATATTCCTGTCAGATTGACCAGATAGGAGCCGTAAGGAATGAAAGTCTCAGGATGCGCATTTCCTGCAATATAGACTTTACAGTTATCGAAATAGATGTTTCCGTCACCGTAAACCAGGTTCTTGAACGTCGGACCGGCAGAGACATGCGGTGCGATCGCATCGATATTGATCTCCGCACCCGGATAGATGCGCATATCGCCATGTGCACGCAAAGCCGTACCGTTTGGTCTCAGATCGAGTTTTGAACCCTCATCCACAAGAAGATGGACACAGGTGATCGAATCATTGTAGACATCTTCCATACCGATACAGCTGATGTTTCCCTTGAGCTCCACATTGCCATCGGAATAGATCGAATTGCTGCCACCGATCAGAGTCAGAGAATCTTGCGCATCGATGATCAGTGTCGGCTGATTGCCGTCATCGATCCCGAAGAAAGAGTTGATCACGACACCGGCAGCATTGTAATCCGGGTCGTAGAATGTGTTATTGAACAGGCAGTCGCCCTTGAAACGGAAAGTATATTCCAGATCCTTCGCATGATAGTTATGGAAGAATACGCCCGGACCGCCCAACGACTGATCAAACGGAGAAACCGTATTATCGAACTGTATATTCTCGAAAGTTGCATTGAGCCCGTCGGCCTCATAGGTGACCTTGCCTGAACCATAGGATGTCGTTGCCAGATCGAGGCTCTCACCCGGTTCCAGAGCATAATTGCCGAAATAGAGTACCGGTTTCTCCTCTTCCGCATTCCCGATCGTCAGTACCGCATCTTCGGAAAAAATACGGTTTCCATCCACATCGGTGATGATGCAACTGAGATAGTTGGGATTGACATTGGGTTCAGTCGAAGGCATGACCAGCGTATCCGTTTTCGCTGTCTCACCGTTCAATTCAAATACGTTATTGTAGTCATCCGAAAGATACCACTGATAGCTTGCCACTCTTTCCGGCTGGGAAACTTCCACATGGAAAGTCGCACCGTCGGGATAATTCACCTCAACATCTTCCGGCTGTACCGTGATATAGAACTCATCTTCCGCCCGGACATGTACAGAACCGCCCGTAACGCTTATAAACATCAGTAAAGCGACGATGACCTTTAAAATCTTTTTATCCGCTTTAAACATGTTTTTTCCTCCCTGTTTTTTATTTATAATCCTTTTTTGCACCATATCTGCAACAAAGAGATCATTCACATCCTTCAAACTGATCGGCGATCCTGTTTATCGCCTCCAGACACATGGATCTGGGCGAAGACAGGCAGGCACGGTGCACCTGTTTGCCCCGGATATCGTCAAAGAAGAGACCGGAATTGAGGACGACACCGGCATCCCCGTAGATCTTCTTTGCGACCTCATCGCCACGTAATCCGTATCCGGAAAAATCGATATTGATCGAATACCCGCCCTGTGGCATCGCAACGACCGCCTTAGGCAGTCTTTCATGAACCAGGTCAATACAGACCCGGATATTCTCATCGATATATTCATTCAGCGCATCCACCCAGGCATCCCCCTTGGTATAAGCGGAAATGACTGCCTGGATACCAAACGGTGTAGGCATATCATACATGTTCATCTCATCCATCTTCAGTTTCGGATCGCAGATGATGACATTGGTCATAGCCAGACCAGCCAGATTGAAAGTCTTGTTTACCGCCGTACAGGCGATCAGACCCTCACTGCCGCAGGCTTTCATCATCGGCTCAAACGACTGGCCCCTTCTGAGGATATCGGAATGGACCTCATCCGACACGATCAATACACCGTTTCTTCGACAGATGTCGGCGATCCTGCACAGTTCGTCATGATCGAAAACCTTGCCGGTCGGATTGTGCGGATGGCACATGATCAGCATCGTGTTGTCCTTTTCTGCGCACGCCTTTTCCAAAGCATCGTAATCGACTGTAAAGATATCCTTTCCATCATTGGCCAGTTCGACCTTCACATATCTTCTGCCGTTTCCATCGACATCAGAATGATAGCTGTAGCACGGCGTCAGGATGATGACACCGTCTCCTTTTTTCGTATACAGCTTCACGATCTCCGAGATCGCGGAATGCGTACCGGGCATATAGGAGATATCTTCAGGAGAAAAACTCCAGCCCTGTCTTCTTTCATACCAGCCGCATACCGCTTTAAAATAAGTCTGCGGGATCTCCGAATAACCGAATATTCCGTGATCCAGTAATCTTTGCAGATCCTCAATGATCTCCGGAGCTACCCGGAAATCCATGTCCGCCGTCTCCAGACAGATGATGTCGTCTCTTGTGAGTTCAACGCCCTGCCTTTTGAAAGCATATTCAGGATGCTGCCACTTGAAAGAAAAAGAATACGGATCGTTCACACGATCGATGATCTCATCAAATTCATATTTCATGATCTGCCTCGCTTTTTATCATATTCTGATTCAATTCTAACATATCCATATATCCCCTCATGTTGAATCAAGTACCATACACAAGCCGTTCAAATTCCTCTTTAGATATGTTAACTTTAGAACATGGACAGAAAGAAAGATATCGGAAAACTCCTGACCTTGCTGTGCCCGCTCATCTACTTCGCCAGCTACCTGACCAGAAAGGATTATTCCATCGTGATGGAAGCCATCATCCAGGCCGAATCCCTTTCCAAAGAAAGCGCCGGACTGATCGAAACGCTCAGTGTCATATCCTATGGAATCGGACAGATCGCTTCCGGATTTCTCGGCGACCGCATCCGGCCGGATAAGATGGTGACAACAGGGATGATCATTACCGTCCTCATCAATCTTGCGATGCCCTTTTCCGATGCATCTCTTCGCGGTATCCTCTGGTTCATCAACGGCTTCGCCCATTCGCTGCTGTGGCCACCTATATTACGTATTCTGACTTCGACCATGGAGCGAAAGGATTACGAAAACGTGGCTGTCAATATGAACATCGCCGGCATCTTTGCGACCGTATTGGTCTATCTTTCTTCCTCGCTATTATGGATCAGAGTATTCAGAAACTGGAAGCTCACCTTTCTTGTCGACGCTGTCATCGCAGCACTTATAACAGCGTTCTGGATCATATACAGTCCCCGCATCGAAGAAGCCATGGAAACATCAGAAGTACCCTCCGAAATGAAAAAAGAAAGCACAACGCCTTCCTTACATTTCAAAAGCTTTCTGATCTTCTCCGGTTTTCTCTTTATCGCCTTAGCCATCATCTTACAGGGAATGTTACGGGACGGGATCGGTGACTGGCTGCCCTCCTTCATGGCCAACACCTTTCATATGGAAAGCGACAGCGCCATCTTCGGATCTGTCATCCTGCCTGTCATCGGCATCATCAGTCTGAAGATCACCGGTATCATCAACAGACGTTTCGTAAATGACGAAGTCAAAGCATCAGCGATCCTTTTCATTTGTTCCTTCGCATTATCTTCTCTGCTTTACGGCATCTATGAACATGATCGGAATATCACGCTGATCATCGCTTCCCTCATCGTTGCAACGATGCACGCCATCAATCTGTTTCTGGTTGGCATCATTCCTTCGCGATTCATCCGCTACGGCCTCGTATCCACGATGTCGGGCGTCATCAATTCCCTGACATATGTCGGATCGGCTTCAGCCATCTACGGATTTGGATACCTGTCCCAGCATTTCGGCTGGAACACCTGTCTGTTTACCTGGATCATCATCTCCTTACTTGGAGCCCTATCCTGTTTCCTTGCCATCAAGCCATGGAACCGATTCAGGAAACAGAGGTCCTCCCGGGACATCCTCTAAACCTAATTATCCAGCAGCAGTCCTTCCATTTTTTTAGTTCTCTTGGTAAGGGATCCTTTCCTGCACCGGAAGATCACCATAAGCTTCCATGAAATCTTCACTGAACATGGAGAGGCCAAGGATCGAAGTCCTCCACGGGTCGTTTTTGGGAAGCAATATGACAACGTTGCCAATACGGTTGATCAGCACTTCATCGTCATCGAAGCGGTAATTCTTTGGCAGCCTGACGGCCTGAGATCCCCCATTCGTAAAAAGCTTTGCAGTCTCCATATCTGTGTCCTCCTTCACAATAAAAGTATATATTCAATCTGTTTTACAATTCGTGACATTATTTTTCGCTATAATGGAATCAACAAAGGAGAACACATCATGAAACTATTACTGACCGGTGTCGATGGCAACCTCGGTTCTGTTGCAGCAGATATCCTTATGACTTTGGAACCGAAAGAAAACCTGATCTATTGCGGATATAACCCTGACTCTTTAAAGAAATACGCCGATCTCGGGATCGAAACGCATGTCACCAACTTCAACAATCCCGACGGCCTTGTCGAAGCATTCAAAGGTGCGGATGCACTGGCTCTGATCTCAATGCCCTTCGTTGGCGCAAAAAGACAGAACGCCCACAAGAACTGTGTCGATGCCGCAAAAGCGGCCGGTATTAAGAAGATCATCTATACTTCTTTAGTCAATGCCGGTGACGAGACCAACCCTTCCGTTGAAAAGAAAGACCACATCTACACGGAAAGATACATCCAGGAACAGGGTCTCGATTATATCTTCTTAAGAAACTCCCAATATGCGGAAGCGATGATCACCAACTACTTCACCTATGTCAAGATGGGCGGTCCGCTGATGAACTCACAAGGTGACGGACTGATGGCTTATATCTCCCGCAAAGACTGTGCCAAGGCAGTCGCCTATGCATTGCACCGTGCATTTGAACCGCAGTACGATCATGCGACCCTTGACATCAACGGTCCGGAACTGATGACCATCTCCAGATTCTGTGAGATCGGCAACGAAGAGACCGGAAACAATGTCAGCTACAAATATGTCACCGACGAAGAAAACTACCAGATCTTCGATGCGATGGGCGTTCCCAGAACGACCGACGGTGTCTTCTTAAAAGGGAGTGAAGCACCCTTCTCATCCGACGGCATGGTCACATTTGCCCAGGCGATCCGTGAAGGCAAGATGGATACCTGGACCGATGACTTTGAAAAACTGACAGGTGACAAACCGATCAGCGTCAGAGAGATGTTTGCGAACAATGCAGACTACCAGATCGGTGACCGTCACTCCAAAGACGCATAACTGAAAAACTACACATCAACACAAGAGCTTCCACCTGAAGGAAGCTTTTTTTATGTCCATCCAAAATAAAAGCTTTGATGGTATCATGAAAGCGAAAGGTGATCATTATGAAAAATACATTAGATAAAGATATCGCTTCTTTATATGAACTGGGAGACGAACTTTTCCGGCATCCTCAGCTTGGCTACAAAGAATTTGAAAACAAGAAGATCCTGACAGATTATTTCAGGAAAAACGGACTGGAAGTGGAAGACCTCGGTTTCCGTACAGCCTTTAAAGTCTCGATCGGATCGGGAGAACCGCACATCGGACTGGTCGCTGAACTTGACGCCATACCCACACTTGGTCATCCCTTCGCCAACAAAGATGACAACTACGCCGCACACAGCTGCGGACATTCCACCCAATGTGCCATCATGGCCTATACATTGGTCCATCTGAAAGATGTGATCAAAAACGGAACAGTGACTCTTTATTTCACACCTGCCGAAGAATTCACCGACATCGCCTTCCGCAAGAAACTCATGAAAGAAGGGAAAATAAAATATATCGGCGGCAAAGTAAACATGCTGACAGCAGGACAGTTTGATCAAGAAGATCTTTTTATCCACCTGCATACGATGGGCGAAGGAAAGTATCACTTCTCCCTCAATTCTGCCTTAGCCGGTTTCCAGTACAAGCAGATCACATTCAAAGGCAAGGCATCCCATGCAGCGATCGCACCTGAAAGAGGCATCAATGCCCTCAATGCCTTCGTCCTCTTTGACAACGCCATGAACATGCTTCGGGAGACCTTCAAAGAAGAAGACTACATCCGCGTACACGGCATCATCGATGAAGGCGGACAGACTGTCAATTCCATTCCGGAAAGGACAGTCTACGAATGCTACGTCCGGGCAATGAACGAGAAAGCGCTCAATGATACCGCCAGAAAGATCGATCAGGCCGCAAAATACTGTGCTAAAGCGATCGGCGCAACTGCATCGATCAAGACGACGCCGGGCTATCTGCCGATGCGGCAGAATCATCTGATCAGCGATGTCTTAAGAAAGACGATGCTCAAGTTCTGCAAGCCGGAAGACATCCATGAAAACGAAATCTCCATGGCGGCTGGCGATATCGGC
>CADBND010000094.1 GCA_902795875.1 uncultured Erysipelotrichaceae bacterium | reverse complement strand
TCTACGGTCACTCTATCACCCGGTAAAATGCGGATGTAATGCATGCGGATTTTACCAGAAACGTGAGCCAGTATCTCGTGACCGTTCTCGAGTTTCACCTTGAATTGTGCGTTCGGTAAGGTATCGACTACCACACCTTCGATCTCAATGACATCCTGTTTTGCCAAATACTAGTCCTCCTTTGTCAAAATCCTGTAACCGTCATCGGTTATCGCGACCGTATGTTCGTAATGAGCTGCCCAGGAATGGTCATAGCTCTTTACGCCCCATCCGTCAGGAAGAGTATAGCACTTTGCAGAACCCATGAAAACCATCGGTTCAACGGCAATGCACATTCCCTTCTTGAGCAGTTCCATCGAGCCGGCCTTGCCGACGTTCGGAACATAAGGGTCTTCATGGACGCTGCGGCCAATGCCGTGTCCCGTGTATTCTGCCGGTAATCCATATCCGAACGATTCGACATAAGTCTGGATCGCATTGGATATATCTCCGACATGATTGCCCGGTTTGACCTGTGCAAGGCCCCTGTACAAAGCCTCTTCCGTGACCTCAAGCAGTTTCAATACCTTGGGATCGGTAACATTACCGACGGTATATGTCCAGCCCGAATCACCGTGATAGCCTTTGTAGCAGGCTCCGACATCTACGGTTATGATGTCTCCGTCTTTCAAGATCGTATGATCAGGGATGCCATGTACCAGCATATCGTTGACCGACGTGCAGACGGCACATGGAAATCCCTGATAGTTCTTGAAAGAAGGCGTTGCGCCATTTTCACGGATCACCTGTTCGGCGATCCTGTTTATCTCCATAGTTGAGATACCCGGCCGAATGATCTCGGCCATCTTCTTATGAACTCTTGCCACGATAGAGCCGGCAATGTCCATCAGTTCTATCTCTCTAGGCGATTTAATCGATATCATTCACACAATCCTTCTAAAACGGCCTTGATATCGGCGAAGACCTCATCGACACCTTTTGAAGCATCGACATGTCTGACGATACCGGCCTTCTCATAATACTCAATTACCGGTTGAGTATTCTTATGATATTCGGAAAGTCTCACTTCAAGGCTTTCCAGATTATCATCTTTCCTCTGGATGAGTTCCGCTCCGCATTTATCGCAGATGCCTTCTTTTTGCGTCGGCTTGAAATAAATGTTGTAGATCTCACCGCAGGTAGGACACAATCTTCTGCCTGTGATCCTCTTGATCAGTTCTTCATCGGCAATGTTGAGATTGATGACACAGTCAATCTTCTTTCCGATCTGTTTCAGGATCGAATCGAGATCTTCCGCCTGATTTCCGGTCCTTGGATAACCATCGAAGAGGAAACCGGCTTCCATATCATCCTGAGAGAGCCTTTCCACGATGATGTCATGAATGACTTCATCGGGGACCAGAGCACCCTTGTTCATATATTCCTGTGCTTTGAGGCCTACAGGAGTACCCGCTTTGACAGCGGCACGAAGCATATCACCGGTCGAAACATGGACCAGATGATACTTTTCAAGAATGAGTTCCGACATTGTGCCTTTGCCGGCACCCGGAGCACCGATTATCAGAAGATTCATTTATACCTCTACTTTCCAACAAAACTCTTGTATTGTTTCGAAGTCAGCTGGGACTTCAACTGTTTGATCGTATCCATAGCGACACCGACAACGATGATGATTCCCGTTCCACCGACTGCAGCTCTCTGTGAGAGACCGGTCAGATTCGATGTCACATACGGAAGTAATGCAATGAATGTCAGAAGCAGTGCACCAAGAACTGTGATCCTGTTCAATACTTTGGATACATAGTTCTTAGTCTCTGTACCCGGTCTTACGCCCGGGATGTACTGTCCGTTCTTCGCCAGATCATCGGCCATCTTCTGCGGGTCGATCGTCAGGTTGGTATAGAAGAATGTGAACAGTATGATCAGCACGGCATAGAACAACAGGAACCAAGGACTTGTGAAATCACAGATCTTGACTAACCAGTTGTAGGCATCCTGGTTGACCCAGGAAGCGATGATCTGCGGACCCTGAATCAGTGCGGAAGCAAAGATGACAGGGATGACAGATGCTGAGTTGATCTTTAATGGTAAGTGGTTCAGATCGCCCTTTGTCTTGTTCAGAGCTCTGGAGGAAGACTGCTGGATCGGAATCCTTCTTTCCGCCATCTGCATCAGAACGACCAGGATGATGATCGCCACATACATTACGCAATAAGCGATGAAACCGCCGACTCCCAGTGTCGAAGTCGCATTCGGACCTAAGAAAGTCTCATATACGACTCGAAACGTGCTGGGCATATCAGCGACGATACCGGCAAAGATGATCATCGATGTTCCGTTGCCGATACCTTTGGATGTGATCTGGTCAGCCAGCCACAGTAAGAAGAACGTACCGGCTGTGAAGATCACCGAGATATACAGATATGTCGTAAAACCGGGATTCTCAATAAAGTTATATCCTGAATATGCTCTGTCAAGATACTGTACGATGAAGTATCCCTGAACAAGCGCCATGACCACCGCCAGATATCTGGTGATGCGGTCCATCTGCTGACGTCCCTTCTTGCCGGATTTGGTCATCTCGGCAAGAGCCGGGATGATATCCATAGCCAGAAGTTCGATGATGATCGAAGCCGTAATGTAAGGTCCGACACCCAGGGAGAAGATCGACATCTGTTCGATGGATCCGCCTCCCAGGATAGACATCATCGTCAACAGGGAATTGGCGCTGAGCTTGATCACTGTCGTATTTACGCCCGGTGCCGGAATCGACGAACCCAGACGATAGATAAACAGGATGCCAAGCGTAAAGAATATCTTTTTGCGTATATCCTTGTTTTTGAAGAAATCTGTAAATGTTTTGAACATTAGATCACCTCTACTGTGCCGCCCGCCTTTTCAATTGCAGCTGCAGCTGCCTTAGAGATCTTGTTGCATTTTACATTTACTTTCTTTTCGAGCGAACCGTTTGCCAGGACCTTGATACCGTCAAGTTGTTTCTTGACAAGACCTGTCTGCTTCAACAGTTCCGGAGTGACAGTCGTGCCCTCTTCGAATCTGTTAAGATCGCTCAGATTTACAACAGCGTACTCAACGCGGTTGAAATTGGTGAAGCCTCTTTTCGGCATGGATTTGAAGAACGGAGTCTGGCCGCCTTCGAAACCGATCGCAACACCGCCGCCTGATCTGGCGTTCTGGCCTTTGTGACCTTTGCCGGCTGTTTTACCATGACCGGAACCCTGGCCACGGCCGATTCTTTTTCTGATGTGTCTGGCACCTTCGTTGTATTTCATTTCATTTAAGTTCATAACACACCTCCTAACGGACTTCCTCTACCTTGAGACCACGTAACTTTGCAACGGAATTGACAGTCTTGAGTTCTGTCAAAGCCTGCATCGTCGCATGGACCTGGTTGATCGGAGTACGTGAACCGACGCACTTGCTGATGACATCGGTCGCGCCGGCAAGCTCAAGGATGGCACGGACGACACCACCTGCTACGATACCGGTACCGGGAGCTGCCGGACGAAGTACGACTTCACCTGCTCCGAATCTGCCGGTCGTTGCATGAGGTATGGTCCTGTAACCATCAACTAACGGGATCCTCTTTACGTTTTTCTTAGCCGTTTCCGATGCTTTTCTGATCGCATCAGGAACTTCGTTGGCCTTGCCTAAGCCATAACCTACACGGCCCTTCTTGTCACCGACGACGACGATGGCCGCGAAACGCATCTTACGACCACCCTTGACGGTCTTGGAGATACGGTTGATCTGAACGACACGCTCTTCGAATTCCTTGACGTCTTTGGTGAACCTTCTAGGTCTTCTGTTATCTCTTCTGTTATCTTTATTCGTATTTTCCATCATTGACTCCTTAGAACTTAAGGCCACCCTCACGGGCTGCTTCGGCAAGTGCTTTCACACGACCGTGATAGATATATCCGCCGCGGTCGAAACAAACGTTCTCGATCCCTTTTTCTTTAGCTCTTTCAGCTAATTTTTTTCCAACTGTAGTAGCAGCTTCAATGTTGCTGCCA
Organism: uncultured Erysipelotrichaceae bacterium; assembly: GCA_902795875.1. Lineage (GTDB taxonomy): Bacteria > Bacillota_I > Bacilli_A > Erysipelotrichales > Erysipelotrichaceae > Colivicinus. The sequence continues at coordinate 214 of CADBND010000094.1, read as the reverse complement.
TTTTCAAGTTTCAGTTCAACGGATGAACAAGAAACTAAAGTGTTGCCCTTCTCATCATCGATGATCTGAGCGTGAATGTGCGCATTCGAACGGAAAACATTCAGGCGTGGGCAATCGGCAGTACCGAATACTTTGTTTCTAATACGTTCATGACGTCTCTGACGTGCTTTATTCTTATCTTGTTTAGAATACATTTCTCTACTCCTTTCCCACT
>CADBND010000093.1 GCA_902795875.1 uncultured Erysipelotrichaceae bacterium | reverse complement strand
TCTTCATCGATCTGCAGACGGCCAGCCGTATCGATCAGAACGGTGTCATAGCCCTTCTCTTCAGCGTGTTCAAGTCCGTTTTCGACCTGTTTGAGCACATCGACACCGATGCCTTCCGAATAGACTTCTACACCGATCTGACCGCCAAGAGTCTGTAGCTGTTCGATGGCTGCCGGACGAATGATGTCGGCTGCCAGCAGCATAGGCTTTCTTCCCTGTTTCTTTAAAAGATTTGCCAGTTTCGCTGCCTGTGTCGTCTTACCTGTGCCCTGCAGACCGACGATCATGATCTTCGTGATGCCTTCTTGTGCAAAGTTGAGACTGCTGTCTTCATCGCCAAGCAGCTTGATGATCTCGTCGTGTACGATCTTGACAAGCAGTTGTCCTGGTTCAACGGAATTCAAGACATCCTGGCCGATCGATTCCTGACGTACTTTCTCAAGAAAATCCTTTACGACTTTGTAGTTGACATCAGACTCCAGTAAGGCGATCCTTATCTCCTTGAGAGTCTCTTCCATGTTTCGTTCAGAGAGTCTTCCCTTGCCCTGAACATTACGCAATGTTTTTGTTAATTTTTCCTGTAGTGAATCAAACATATCATTATTATATTACATATGACAGTCAAGACATAAAAAAATCCCTGCATAAACAGGGATCTTTAGGATAATATGGTCAGCGAATTTCCCAAGAGATTGGCATGATAGTAGACATTTCCGTCCTTCTCAAAGTTGTTCGCCTGGACCTTGCCGCTGACTGCGACAAGCTGTCCGATTTGATACTCCGCCTCGGCAAGAGCCCGAAACAGCACGACTTCGAATATCTCGCTGTCATCTTCCTGTTCCTTTCCGGACTTGTTTACCGCAATGCGCAATCGGCATAACGGCAGACCACTTCCGGTCTTGGCTCTTTCCGGTTCGAAGCAGATCCTTCCAACCAGATTAAATCCGTTCATAAACCTCCTTTCCGCTTACCTGTATCTTTAATCTACCATCTGCGGAAAAAAGCTTTTTACCGTTTCTTTATCCGGTTTTTCTTAATTTCCACTTTTATTTGTGGAAAAGCCTCATTCTGGATCTTCTTCGTCTGCTTTCAGATAAACTTCACGCGGCTTTGAACCGTTGGCAGGTCCGATGATCCCGCGGTCTTCGAGCGTATCGATCAGCCTGGCAGCCCGGTTGTATCCGATGCCGAAGCGTCTCTGCAATAAAGATGTTGATGCTTTCTGTTGTTCTTTTACGAATTCAACGACTTCATCGTAGAGGGAGTCCTGGGAATCAGCACTGGCACCATTGCCTGACATAACGGTCGTTCCGGACATATTGGTCAGGAACTCATAATAGGAATCTTCGTATTCCGGTTTTGCCTGTTGTTTCACATAGGAAGTGATCTTATTGATCTCGCGGTCATTCACGTAGACGCCTTGCATACGTATCGGAGCCGTCTCACCTTGCGGGTAATACAGCATGTCGCCGTTTCCGAGCAGTCTTTCGGCGCCGGTCTGATCCAGTATGGTACGGGAATCGATCGAAGATGCGACCGCAAAAGAGATCCTCGAAGGAATGTTGGACTTGATTAAGCCGGTGATGACATCGGTAGAAGGTCTCTGTGTTGCGACGATAAGATGGATACCGGAAGCTCTTGCCAACTGAGTGATACGCTGTATGGATAGCTCAACATCTTTGCCGGCGATCGCCATCAGGTCCGCCAATTCATCGATGATAACGACCATATAAGGCAGCTTGTTCATAGGCTCTTCGCCATCCTTCAGATTAGCGTTGTAGTCGTCAACGAAGGCATTGAATCCTTCGATATTGCGGACACCTGCTGTAGCAAACGCATCATAACGGTCTTCCATGATGACGACGACCTTTTTCAGCATATTGGAAGCCATCTGTGCATCATCGATGATCGGCCAAAGCAGATGCGGGATATCCTTGTACGGCGTGAATTCAACCTTTTTCGGATCGACGAGGACGAGTTTAACATCCTGCGGATCACAACGTAAAAGGAAGGATGTGATGATCGCGTTGATACAGACTGATTTACCTGAACCTGTCGCACCGGCGATAAGAAGATGCGGCATTTTGACAAGGTCACAAAAGACCGGTCTTCCCATAAGGTCCTTGCCTAATGCGAACAACAATGGAAGATTTCTCTTTTCCTGCGGGATATTCTTTACAAGATCAAGCATCTTGACCGGGATCGGTTCGACGTTCGGGATCTCGATCCCGACAGCACTTCTTCCGGGGATCGGTGCTTCGATACGGATATCCTTGGCTGCCAGTTCCATCTTGATGTTGTCGGATATGTTCATGATCTTATTGATCTTGACTGAGCTGTCCGGCTTGATCTCGAATTTCGTCACGGAAGGACCGATATATGTATTCAATAACTGCGCTTCGATATTGAAATTCTTCAGGATCTCAATGACTCTTTCGCCTTTTACAGCTGCCGAAGTCTTGTTTACACTTGAAGAATTCGATGTGGATGCTTCAAGGAAATCATCGTAAGGCTTGGGAAGATGATAGTTAGCGGCACCCTTCTTACGGCGATAGACCTTCGGAGCCTTTTGCGTCTCATCGGACTTTTCGGTAAGGATATCGGTCTTTACCGGTTCATCACGAACTTCTTCATTCTTCTTCTGCTTGTAGCCCTTACCATAGATCTCCTCATCATTGAGATTGATAAAGGTCTTGGATTTGGAAAGGACCTTTTCCCTTTCCTTCCTCTTTTCTTCGCGTATCGCCTCTTCTTCTCTTTCCCTCGCAAGAAGAGCTTCCTTTTCCTTCTGCGCTTCTTCCTGTTCGGCAAGTCTAGCCATCTCTTCGGCAAGTCTTGCTCTTCTTTCCTCTTCCGCTTTTGCGGCAGCGATCCTATGTTCTTCGCGTTTCCTTTTTATCTCTTCATGACGGCTGGTGGAATAATCCTTCGCGTCATAGAAGAGCTTACGGTAAGCGCTTGCCGGAACAAGCAGGATCGCAGCGATCAGGAAAGTCAATACGAGAATGATCAGAACGCCGTTTCTTGTCGTGAGCGTAAAGAAAAGCACATAAAGGAAACCGCCGATCAGACCGGATGTATCTGTTAAAGAAAGGCTCAACTGCGTGAAAGCTGTCACGCTAAGTTGTTTCAGATAGTTCCAGTATGCCGGGAAAGAATCCGCTTCCTCACGAATGTAGGCATTCAGCAGGATGACGAAGATATTCAATATGATCAGTCCGATCCTCGTCTTCGCCGAACCGGTATCATGTTCTTTCAGAAACAGGAAATAGATCCCGTAACAGAAACACGTGATCAAAGGCACAATATACAGTGAACCGAAGAGAAAGGTCAGGATGTTATTGCATACGATTCCCAGGCTTCCCATCTTAAAGACCGTAAATACGATAAGTAAGCCAACCAGTAAAGAGACGATGAGCCACATCGTCTTTTTGTTTTCCTGTTTTTTGTTTGTTGTTTTCTTTTTTCTTGTACCGTTTGCCACTTTATTCACCGAGATTGATCTCAACGATCGCCGGAAGGATCATCGGCGCCTTGCCGGTCGTACGCATGACATAGCGGGAGATCAGATCCCGCACTTCGCTTCTGACCTGCATATTGTCGTAAGTTCCTTCTTCGACGTTCTTCTCGATCGTAGAGATCAGGATATTTCCGATCTCAGCCAGGATATGATCGGCATCCTTGAGATAGATAACGCCCCTTGACTGGATGTCAGGTCCCCCGATAACTTTTTTCGTTTTGAAATCGAGGACTACACCACAGATTATAGCACCATCTGTGGAAAGTTTTTCTCTGTCACGAAGCACCATGCCGGAAACGTTGCGCATATCCGATGCATCGATTGCCTTGTCTTCCAGTTCGATCTGATCACCTGTGGAAGCCAGCCTGCTGCCTTCGAAGGTCGCAAACTGTCCATTGTCAAGGATGACGATCTTGTCCGGTGTATATCCCATATCTACCGCGATATCCGCATTGGAAATCAGGTCGGAGTACTCGCCTTTGATCGGCAGATAGTATTTCGGTCTTATGAGATAAAGCATCATTTTGAGATCTTCGATCGACGCATGCATGGAAAGGACTTCTTTTGCGTTTAGCTTCACGATGCTGACATCAGCCTTATAAAGATCGTTTTCCATCGTTGTCGCATCCTTTTCCGTTCCCGGAACAACCGGTGAAACGATCAGGACGATATCCTGTTCACGAAGCTCGACGACATCATCCTCGCCGATCGCGATATTGTTCATAAGTTTGAAGACCTGGTTGCCAGAACCCGATACGACGACAACGACATCCTTCCGGTCATTGTCGAATTCTTCCCTTGTCATGATGACGCCACGCGGGACCTTATAGTAGCCAAGATCGTCGACTGTTTTAAGAAGTTTTATATGTTCATCATTGTAAAAGAAGACTCTCCTATTGTATTTTGCAGCCAGTTCCAATACCTCCATGATGCGGAAGAGGTTCTGACGGTAAAGCGTGATCAGGATACGTCTGTCAGGTTCCTCAAAATAATGTTCGACATGATCGGTGATCCTGTGCTTGGGAGCAGTATAACCCGATCTCTTGGAACCGGTCGATTCGCTCATAAGCACCAGAACATTCTGCTTTCCGAGATCGGAAAGAGCGTTGATATTCATTGAAAAAGCCTGGTTGAGGAAGTCGTAATCGAAAATGAATTCAGATGTATATACGATCAGACCGGAATCGGTCTCAAACGCAAATCCCACACCGTCAGCGATCGACTGCATGACCGGGAAAGTATGTACCGTATGTCCGGCCACCTTGAACGTATCGTCTCTTTTGACCACGTGGACATGCTTATTCTTGAGCTTATGATGCTTGAATTCATCTTCCAGAAGTTTTGCCGTAAGTGCAGTTGCATAGACCTCAATATCGATCTGCGAAAGCAGATGACCGATCGCCGACATCACATCATCGTGACCGTGCGAAATAAAAATGCCTTTCACCCTGTCTTTATGTTCAATCAGATACGTGAAATCGGGGATGATGTATTCGATACCCAGCTGTTCGCTCTCGCTAGGATACTTCAGACCTGCTTCCAGAACGAAAATATCGCCATCGATCTCCACAAGGTACATGTTCTTGCCATCTTCGTCAAGACCGCCAAGTGCCATTAAACGTATTTTCTGCAATGATTATATCCTCCAAAATTCATCTAAAATTATACCATACTTTACCATCGTTTTTCTTATTCAATAAGATGCAGACCCTCCCTGTCCAGCATATAGACTCTGTCCGCCACTTCGTCGATGAACTTGCGGTCATGGGAAACCGAGATGATCGTTCCCTTGTAGTCGCAAAGTATCTTTCTGACCTGGGGATTGGATAATGGCGAGAGGTTTCGTGTCGGTTCATCCAATATCAGGACGTTGGATCCCTTCAGGATCAGTGACAATAGCAGAACCTTGCATTTTTGTCCCTGTGAAAGCTCATCTATCCTGTGTTCCATCTCCTCAGTAGTAAACTTCAACGCACCGAGATAAGAACCGATCTTCCCCTTTGCGGCAATATCTCTTCCATCCCACAGGAATTGAATGGGACTGAGTTTTGGATCGAGGACTTCATAATAATCCTGCGGCATATAGCCGACATTGATGCTTTCATCCTCTTCCAGCATTTTTGCGATGATCCGGATCAGCGTGCTTTTCCCTGAACCGTTGTCTCCGATGATACAGATGCGGTCTTTTCCCCTGACCTGCAGTCTCACATCTTTTGAAAGGACCTCGCTTCCGTTTTTTAATTCATCCAGCTTCAGATCGAGAACGATCTTGTCGGGATTGATGAACACATCATCAAAATAGACATCGATCGCCTCTTCCGGTTCAAAAGCCTTACGCATATTCTCCTTTTTCGCTTCCAGATTCCTGCCCTGCGATCTGACCGCATGCATCTTCTTTTTCAATACCTGACCGCCATGGGGATCGGAACGGCTGACCGTAGCCTGGGCATGTTCGACAGACTGATAGATCCTCCGCCACTTTTCCATCTGTTTGTGAAGTTCCGCTTTCTGTTTTGAAGCGATACGATTATTTCTTTCAATAAATGCTTTCCGGTTTTGCACATATTCCAGATAGCTTTCGCCACTGTATGTCGCATGCGGCTCGCTCTTTCTTTTCAATTGTTCCAGATGCAGGATCCCGTTCGCACATCTTTGAAGAAGTTCTTCATCATGCGAGATGAAAAGGATCTTGGAACGTTCGTTCATTATAAACTCTTCCAGCCAGATCAGTGTCTTCAGATCAAGATCGTTGGTCGGTTCGTCCAGAAGCAGGATGTCCGGCCTGTCGTAAAGCACTTTAAGCAACGCAATCTTGACTTTCTCCCCGCCCGATAGAGTTCCGACTTTCCGATAGGAAAGCAGATCATGGGAAATATTCATGCGAGAAGCCAATTGAAAAAGATAGGCATAATCAGGTTCTTCATTTATGTATTCCATTATCGGAAGATCCAGATATCTTTCCCCGATACTCTGAGGAAGATAGCCGATCTTCTCATCACAATAGATCGTGCCGGTATAGGTGGCATAAGAACTCACATCCTCCCCGGCAAGGATCTTCAATATCGTAGATTTGCCGTTTCCTTCTTCACCGATCAGGGCGATCTTGTCACCTTCATTCAGCACAAAAGAAAGATCTTCCAGCAATCTCCTTCCTTTGATCGTTGTTATCGATAATTTTTCTGTTTTAAGCACTTGAAATGATCTCCTTCCTCGCTTGAAAGACTTGAAAACCTATTCAGCGATCCATAGGTCTTAAGAAGATCAGTTTCTCATGCTCTCACCCTTTCCTAATCGACTTTCACTCCGTTGAGCGAAAACGACATCACTTCCGTGATCTTTACTTTGACGATATCACCGGTATGAATGTTTTCACCGGTAAAATTGACCAGTTTGTTTTCCGGCGTATAACCGGAATAGACGTTTGAATTGCGCTTGCTGACACCGTCTACGAGAACTTCAACGATGCTGTCTTTGAAGCGCTGATTCTTTTTGTTGGCATAATAGGCAACTTTTTCATTGAGCCTTTGTAGTCTTTCTTCCTTGACGCTTCTGTCGATAAGATCCTCCATAGCCGCCGCCGGTGTTCCTTCTCTTTTTGAATAAATGAAAGTGAAGGCGTTATCGAACTGACAGTGATCGTATGCACTCAAGGTATCCTCGAATGCTTCATCCGATTCATTGGGGAAACCGACGATGATATCTGTTGTAAAACTGTATCCGGGCAACTGTTCTTTCAGTTTGTCAAAAAGCGCAAGATACTCTTCCCTCGTATATCGCCTGTTCATCTTCTTCAAAATACCGGTATTACCCGACTGTATGGGAAGATGGATGTAAGGCATGATATTCTTGTTTTCTTTGATCGACCGGATCATCGTATCATCGAAATCCCAGGGATGAGATGTCATAAAACGGATCCTGTCAATCCCGGTCTTGGCCACATCGGAAAGCAGATCTCCGAACGTGTAATCGATATGCAGATCCTTGCCATAGGCATTTACATTCTGCCCGAGCAGACAGACTTCCTTATATCCCTGCTTAACGAGTTCTTCCACTTCGTAGATGATATCTTCCTTCTGACGGGAACGTTCCTTTCCTCTGGTGTAAGGGACGATGCAGTAGGAGCAGAACTTGTCGCATCCATACATGATGTTCACCCACGCCTTATGGGACATAAAACGGGTGACCGGCAAAGATTCGACGACCTCTCCCATGCCGGAGAAAACTTCGATCTTGCGGGTCCTGGTCGTGATCACTTCATAAAGCAGTTTCGGCAAGGAATAGATGTTGTGCGTACCGAAAATGATATCGACCTGACGATACTTCTCCATGATCGTACGGACGCTTTCCTCTTCCTGTGCCATACATCCGCCTAAAGCGATGATCAGATCGGGATTGAGAGTTTTCAGACGTTTCAATGCGCCGATCTCGCCAAGCACTTTCTCCTCGGCACCCTGTCTTACAGCACAGGTATTGACGATGATGACATCTGCTTTCTTTTCATCATCACACATGGAATAGCCCATCTGGTCAAGCAGACCCGCCATCGTTTCAGAATCCCTCTGGTTGGCCTGACATCCGTGCGTGATGATATAGTAATGTTTCCCTTCTCCCAGTCCTTTGTAGGAATCATCCATTATGAAAGAAACGTTCTTGGAGACTTCTTTGTTTCTTCTTCTGGCATCATTGAGTGAAGGCAGGATATAGTCTTTCTTCATACCATATTATTGTAATGAAAAGGTATAAAAAAACCAAGTTATTCACTTGGTTTGTTTTTATTGACTTAATGCTTCAACAGGACATGCTGCAACGCAAGCACCGCAATCAATGCAAGTATCCTCGTTACATTTGGATTTGCCTTCCTCATCCAGTTCAAGAGAACCAGTAGGACAAACACCTGTGCATGCGCCACAGCCGATGCATAAATCACGATCAACCTTTACCGGCATATACAACCTCCTTTTTTCTTCCAAGGTAATTATAACATTCGCATATGTCAGTTAGTAAAGGCTAACCGTATATCTCATTCCTTGATAGCCAAAGACAGGAAATCCAGCTGATCAGGATCGACATTGGACGGTGCATCGGACATCAGACAGTAGGCGCTCGCCGTCTTCGGGAAAGCGACGACATCCTTGATGTTATCCGTACCCGTCAGGATCATGACCAGTCTTTCCAGTCCGATACCGACACCGCAGTGCGGAGGTGCACCGTAGTCGAACGCTTCAATGAAGAAACCGAATTTTTCCTTGATCTGTTCCTTGCTTAAACCGAGAGCGTCGAATACTTTCGCCTGCATTTCAGAATCATGGATCCTTACGGAACCGGAAAGCAGTTCATATCCGTTCAATACCAGGTCATATGCTCTGGAGTAACAGTTTGCCTTATCATCGATCAGTTTATCCACATCCTCATCTCTTGGAGCAGTGAAAGGATGATGTGCACTGACATAGCGTCCCTCTTCTTCTGAATATTCATACATCGGGAATTCAGTGATCCAGGCAAAACTGTATTTGTTTTTATCGATCAGTCCCAGTTCCTCTCCAAGTTTCTTTCTGAGAGCACCCAGAGCTGTCTCCGCGATGTTTTTCTTATCCGCGATCATTAAAACGACATCACCGTTTTGAACGTTGAGGAAGCCTTTTAATGCCTCTTTCTCTTCTGCAGAAAGGGCGTTGTTCAATGAACCGGAGAAGGCATCCTTATCGTATTTCAGATACGCCAGGGCTTTTGCCTTGTATATCTTGACGAATTCCGTGAGTTCATCCATCTTTTTGCGGGAAAGCTTATCGGCTGCATCATGGAACTGCAACGCTTTGATGACGCCACCTTCCTTCACACAGTTGGCAAATACCGCAAAACCGCTGTCTTTAAACAGATCGGAAACATTCTTCATCTCATTTCCGAAACGGATATCCGGCTTGTCCGAACCGTATCTGTCCATCGCATCCACATAGCGGATACGCGGGAATTCAAGGTCATCGATACCTTTTACTTCCTTAAAGATCGCCTTCATTACCCGTTCCACTTCATAGAAGATATCTTCTTCATCCGCAAAAGACATCTCCATATCGATCTGGGTGAATTCCGGCTGACGGTCAGACCGCAGGTCTTCATCACGGAAGCATCTTGCAATCTGGAAATATCTGTCCATACCGCCGATCATAAGCAACTGCTTATACTGCTGGGGAGACTGCGGAAGCGCATAGAAATGTCCCTTATACAGTCTTGAAGGTACCAGATAATCGCGGGCACCTTCCGGTGTGGATTTGGAAAGGATCGGTGTTTCGACTTCTACGAAATCATCTTCATGTAAGACTCTTCTTACGATCGTCGTGACCTTGTCTCTGACCAGAAGTTTGTCCTTGATCGGATTCCTGCGGATATCCAGGTATCTGTATTTCAGTCTGAGTTCTTCGAGCGCATCCGTCTCATCCGCAATGATCATCGGTGTGGTCTTGGCGCTGGAAAGCACCTTACAGGAAGTGACGAGTACTTCGATCTCTCCCGTAGCCAACTTGGGGTTGGGCGTATCTTTTATCTGTACATCTCCTTCCACCTGGATAACATATTCATTTCTGACATCTTTGATCTGATCCGCATGATTCTCATCAAACGTGATCTGAGTGATGCCATACCGGTCTCTGAGATCGATGAACACGATCGAACCGAGATTCCTTCTCTTTGCGACCCAGCCGGCCAGTTTCACATGTTTTCCGGCATCTTCTTTTCGCAATTCTCCGCAAGTATGATCTCTATACATAATAATCCTCCATCAATTGATCCAATCTATCCGTAAGCTCCTTCCTCGCAACAGTCTCCTGTGCCTTGGTCAGAGTATCCTTGACGCTCACTTCTTCATTTTTCACTTCATCTTCGCCGATGATCAGTACGAAACGTGCATTCTTTCTTTCCGAAGATTTGAACTGCGCCTTCAGGGAACGCTTATAGTAATCCATCTCAACGCTGAAGGAATTGTTTCGCAATTCCTCCGCAACGGAAAGCGCGTAATCCTTGTCCTCATTCAGATTGATGACATAGCAGTCGATCGACTTATCGATCGCAAAGATCTCTTCTGCTTCGCAAAGGATCATCAGTCTCTCGACACCGATCGCAAAACCGATACCGGAGATCGACGGACCGCCCATCTCCTTCACCAGGTCATCATATCGGCCGCCGCCGAAGATCGTCGCCTGGGAACCGGAAGATTCATTGGTACTTACCACTTCAAATACCGTATCGGTATAATAATCGAGTCCTCTGACAAGCCTGTCATCCACCTCATAAGGAATACCTAAGACGTCCAGATAATGTTTCACTTTCTCGAAGTAAGCGTTCGATGCTTCGCTCAGTACCATCTTCGGCGCATCCTGAACGAGTTTCGTCCCTGAATCGATCTTACAGTCTAGTATCCGCAAAGGATTCTTGTCCAGACGGTTCTGGCAATCAAAGCACAGTTCTTCCCTGTGTGGTCCGAAATACTCTTCCAGAAACTTGCGGTAATTCAGTCTGGACTCACTGTCGCCAAGCGAATTGATCAGTACCTTCACACCCTGTAAGCCAAGTGTCTTTATATAGAAGTAGCCCAGGGCGATCACTTCCGCATCGATAAGCGGATCCTTATCGCCGATGCATTCCACACCCATCTGTGTGAATTGGCGCTGTCTTCCCTTCTGTGGTCTTTCATGGCGGAACATCTCTTCGATATAAGCCAGTTTGACCGGCAGTTCATTACTTCCGTACATCTTGTTTTCAACAAACGAACGGATCACACCGGCCGTTCCTTCCGGACGCAGAGTCAAAGAATCTTTTCCATTTGGCGAAAAGGTATACATCTCCTTGGTGACCATGTCGGAAGTATCGTTCTCTTTCTGAAAGACACCTGTAAATTCAAAAACAGGCGTTTTGATCTCCGAATACCCATAAAGATTCATAAACTGTCTGAACAGATCCGACAGCATATTGAACTTGATCATCGTATCCGGAAGCAGATCATAAGTTCCTTTTACAGTCTGATATGGCATAAAAGTTCCTCCAAAAAATAAAATAAAACGTCCTTTCTAAGGACGTTGTAAACGCGGTGCCACCTTAGTTCATATCAAAGATATGCCCTTTATTGCCTTAACGCGGCCGATCACGTCCTACTCTCATAGGAATCTGAGGGAGTGTCCCTCTTTTCTCCGGATAAAGCCTTTCACCAGACGCTTTTCGCTGAAAACCGGATCAAAGATTAATTTCCCTTTTCGATATTAGAATTCTAGCACTATTTGATAGCTCTTTCAACCGAGATCACGCTGTCCACCTTCCTAAGATTCGCCATGATCGTTTCAAGCTGTACCAGGTCGGAGACCATAAAAGACATTGAAGTCGTAGCGGTCAGATCTTCCCTGTTGGCTTGCGAATTGACAGCTGTCAGATTGGCCTTGTATTGTGCAACGACCGTGACCAGATCTGTCAGGAGGTAGGAACGGTCTTTAGAAAAGATCTTGATCGAGGCTTCATAGCGGACATCCGGCTGCAACGGATCCCAGCCCACGTCGATGATCCTTTTTTCGTGAGCGACATTGGGACAATCAGCTCTGTGTACCTTAATGCCCTGTCCCTTGGACACAAAACCGACGATCTTATCTCCATATACGGGGGAACAGCACGGTGAGATCGCGATCTTCATCGAAGTCACGCCTTCTACTACGATGCCGGTCTTAGAGATGAAACGGTTCTTCTGAGCATTCTTCTTTGTGACCTTGTTCAGGTAATCGAGATCGAGTTCCTTCTTTCCGAGCTTGATCAGTTTCTCGACAACAGCCGTCGGCGTCATCGACTTGCAGCCGATAGCAAAAAGAAGATCGGTAGCACTGTTTTGATGGAAGGTCTGTGCTACATTATCGAGCTTCTTGGTATCCATGAACTCTTCCACATCCAGATCGTGTTTTTTGAGTTCTTCTTTCAGCATGTTTTCGCCGTTTTTGATGAACTCTTCCTTATCTTCGAGTTCCTTTTTGGCGAAATAGGCCTTGATCTTGTTGCGGGCATGATTTGTCTTAACGATCTTCAGCCAGTCTTCCGAAGGAGTCGAATTCTTGTTTGTACGAAGTTCGACCACATCTCCGGTCTTTAAAGGCGTATTCAAAGGGACCAGAACGCCGTTGACAAGTGCGCCTACGGTCTGGTTTCCTACTTCTGTATGGATGCGGTAGGCAAAATCGATCGGCGTCGCACCGGCAGCCAGATCGATGATACGTCCTCTCGGCGTCATGCAGTAGATGTTCGCATTGAAGATATCATGCGTGATGTCGTTCATGTAATCCTTCGCATCGGCATCCGTATTCTCTTCAAACGCTTTGAGCCAGTTCAGTTCTTCAACAAGTTTCTTCTGCGAACGGGTCTTGCCTTCCTTGTAAGACCAGTGTGCGGCAATACCTCTTTCAGCGACCTCATCCATCTCTTCCGTCCGGATCTGCACCTCATAGATACGGCCATCCGGACCGACGATCGTGGTATGCAGTGACTGATACATGTTCATCTTGGGCATGGCGATATAGTCTTTCAGTCTGCCCGGTATCGGTCTGTATACCGCATGGATGTATCCGAGGATCTCATAACAGTTGAGTTCGGTCTGTGTCACGATACGGATCGCCAGAAGATCCAGGATCTCATCGAAACGTTTGTTTTTGGTGATCATCTTCTTATTGATCGAATAAAGAT
>CADBND010000092.1 GCA_902795875.1 uncultured Erysipelotrichaceae bacterium | reverse complement strand
TGATCCTTGTTTTGTGTTTTTGCAACACGTTCCAGAAACGACGCCACTTGATTCATCAAGTTGGCAGCACCATTGGCAAGATTTGCTGCGTCTTCAGTCTGCAATTTCTTACAGATGATTACACCACAATGCCATAAGCCGCCAGCAAGAATCATTCCGGGAAGATGCTTCCCATTGTTTGACATAAAGTCAACAAAAGCCTGTTTTTTCACGATGGTTTTTCCTCCTTGTATCGTAGCAAAATATTTATACAAACAAGCAAGGATGTCTATCGTTATTTGCGTTCCTTTACAAAATCATTAAATAAGTGCAGGTGTTGAACTGCACTTTTTTGCTTACTTGGATTGATAATATCTATCGAGTTCTTTCTTGATGAGGGTGTAGATCGCAAGTCCTTTTTCGCTTTTGAACTTGCGTACCAGTCCGCGGTAGATGTAGTTCTTTTCGTTGCGTTTTTCTTCCGGAACTTTGTCGAGATATTTCTTTACATCCTGGATCGTTTCTTCCGTCTCGTCTTTCAGCAACGACTTGAGAAGATCCAGAGTCTCATCAGGTTTCTTTTCTTCTTTCCTGACAGCCTTCTTTTTCTCGGAGGTCTGATTCTTGACCGGAGCCGGTGTCTCGACTTTTATCTTATCTTCGCGGGTCGTGTCTTTGACGATGATCCTTTTTTCGGAGTCGACTTTGACTTCCGGTTTGGGTTCGGTCTTCTTTTCTTTCTTTACTTCGACTTTCTTCTCATTCTTTTTCCGGGGAGTCTTACTTTTCTTTACCGGTTCGGGTTTGGTGTTGATGCGTTTGACATCGTAGCCTTCCTTGTTCCAGTATTCGATCACATGATCGTAGCCGGTATCCTGCGATACGACGACATAGGCGGAATGCTTGTTTTTGCCTATGAGGTAGCCAAGATAGGAAGACAGATAGAAGTCGAGGGAATTCTTTCCGGGTTCGCACTCGATGATATTGATCTTGTTTCGGCGTTCATCCATCAGTTCTTTCAGAAGGGTGAAGTTGAGGCTCTTGGCGTTTTCGGTCACGCAGATGTAGAGCTCGAATCTTTCATCATTCTGAAGAAGAGAGGTCCAGGTCGATCCGACGTTTTCGGAATCGATCAGATAGGCGGGTATTTTTGAAAATAACATAGTCTTTATCCTTTATTCATGTAATGTGTAAGAAGTCTGCCTCGAATGACATCATCAGTCTTTGATGATGATGCGTTTCGAATCGGAGGGTTCCGGTTCAAAACAGTTCAGCAGCATTTCTTCGTAGGTAGACGCATCGTTTTTTACGACCATGACAGGTCTATCCAGAGCGGAAAGTTCCGCACGCGATACGCCTAAAAAATCTTCACAGTTGTTGAGATGGAACTCCTGTAATGCGATCTTAAGCAGGTCTTCGTCTTCGATCTCTTTGTTTAGGAAGCGGCAGTGTTCGAGCAGATCGTTTTTGGGATCGTAGATCACCTGTACACCTTTGGAGAAGGCATAGAATTCATCTGCTCCTTTTGATACGATCGAAGCTTTCAGGAAGTGATGACACATCTTCCGGAAGGTCTTTCCTTTTACCTTCAGCATGTATATCGCATTATCGAAGGGATAGACTTCCTTGAAGCTTCTCTGATCGACGACGGGACCAAGTCCCTTCCCCCGGAAGGATCCTGTTCCCAGCATCATGATGTCGAAGCTGGAATCCATCTGCATGAGGTCGGCGAACAGATCGGACAGTTCGCTTTCCTGATGGCGGGAAGCGTGCGTGAATCTTCTGGAGAAGGTCGTCAGAATCCGCTCACCCTGATCTTCTACCTGTTTCGAATAGGCCGCAAGCACTTCTTCCATCAGTGCATCTTTCTCATAATGTTTCGCATCGATGTCCAGGACTTCATAATCATAGGAAAGGATACTGTGAATGTCCGTGTCGATCTCAATGTCGAAACGTCCCAGATGATCGAATCCCGATCCGACCTGAACGATGGGGATGTCATTGATGATCTTGGGTCTTGAAAGAAGTGCGTGGGAATGGGCACCGATGAGGATATCGATGCCGGAATCGTGTCCAAGACGCTGCGCAAGACGGCGGTCTTCCTCGTATCCGATGTGGGTCATCAGAACGGTGAGGTCGACATCTCTTGTCTTGTAGGAGTCAAGGATCGTCGCGATCTGTCTGTCGTAGTCGTCGACATTCAGATAGTTTCCGATCAGTTCTTCGCTTTTCAGGGAAAGCAGGATCTCTTTTGTGACCAGTCCGATAAACATGACTTTCATGCCGCCGATGTCGATGATCGTGTAGGGTTCAAAGAGTCTTTTTCCCGAACCGACGATATTCATGTTGGCACTGAGAAGCGGGAAGCGGGCACATTTCTCAAGGAAGAGAAGGTGGGCAAGCCCGTAATCGCTCTCGTGGTTTCCTATGGTGGCAACGTCAGGCTTGAGGAGATTGATCATCTCGATCGTGGAGATGCCTTTGAACTCCGCATCGATGAGCGATCCTTTGAGAAGATCTCCGGCAATGGCGTAGAGGACACTTCCTTTCTGTGAGCGGATCTTGTTCAGACAGCCTGCAAGCAGACTGATGCCGCCGGTAAAGACGCCGTCTTTTTCGACGGGGAAGAAGGCGCCGTGAAGGTCGTTGGAATGAAGAAGGGTCAGTTTTTTGATCCCGCTCATCCAGCTTTTCCTTTCTTTGCGTAGGCAAGCGTCTGTTTCAGAGCTTCTTCCTTTCCCACTCCGGCAAGCTGCAGCTTGTGGGCGTAGGCAAGAAGTTCGGAAAAAGATTCTTCCGGTCTCAGTCCTGCTTCGATGAGATCCTGTCCGTTCACATGCTCTCTTTCCATGTAGTCCCTGAAGGTCTCATAACGTTCATAGATCAGGTCGGTCTCTTCCTTTTTTGCTTTCTCACCTTTGTCCGCAAGGGAGAAGCAGATCAGGTCATAGGGTTCGAGTGCCGCATCAAAGACTTTGTTGAAGGCTTTGATGGAAGAACGATCTTTGGCAAGCGCGAACAGCCGCATGTGAAGCGGGGTCATGTTCATAAGATACTTCAGGGGGACTTTTTCGTCTGAGAAGCGATGGAAGAAGGTCTTGATCAAAGGAAGGCCTTTCGTTTCGTGGCCATAGGAATGGATGCGTCCGTCGATCTCCTTCGTGGTGACGATCTTTCCTAAGTCATGGCACAGTGCCAGCAGCATGAAACAGTAGGGATCGGATACTTCGTCGCGGTATTTTGCAGAGCGGTCAAGTACCTGCATCGTGTGGACGAAGACATCTCCTTCCGGATGATAGATCGGATCCTGTTTCACGCCGATGAGTTCTTTCACTTCCCTGAACCAGAGATCGAGCTGGTCCATCTGCAACAGTACCTTGAAGAAAAGAGATGGCTCGTCACTTTTCAGAAGGGCTTTCTTCAGTTCTTCTTCGACCCTTTGTTTATGCAAAGCGGACAGGTCGATGCCTTTGCATAGAGCGAGTGTTTTTTCATCGATCACGAAATGAAAGCGTGATGAAAACTGTGCAGCTCTGAGAACTCTCAAGGGATCTTCGATGAAAGTGACAGGATCGACGCAGCGAAGGACATGGTCTTCAAGATCTTTTAGTCCTTCAAAGGGGTCGATGATATCTCCCGTCAATACATCTTCCATCAGGGCATTGATCGTGAAATCGCGGCGGCGGGCGGCTTCCTTGGTGCCGATGAAGGGATCGACGTCGATCGCAAAATCGCGGTGTCCCTTGCCTGTGGCTTTTTCACGTCTGGGCATGGCGATGTCGATATCGTATCCTTTGATGGAATACACGCCGAAACTTTTTCCATAGGAAAGAGGCTTGCCGAAATCTTCCAGTATGGAATACAGCTTTTCCGGTGTGATGCCGTGGACTTCGATGTCGATGTCCTTGTTTGGGATATGCAGGAGTCTGTCCCGTACGCAGCCGCCGACGTAGAATACTTTGCCGCCGGCTTCTTCGACTTTCAGGGCGATCTGTCTGCTTAACTCGTTTTTATCCATGCTGATTACATTATAAATGAGGAGTGTTTTTTGAAACAATCGCAAGTGAAGAAAAGACACGGGAGAAAGAATGTAATATAATATTCTTAGATTTTGAATAAAGTGATTCAACGATAATAATAAGGAGGTCTATATGGAAATAAACAAGGTTATCAAGGATGGCTGCTGCAAGCTTGACCTGTCGGGAAGGCTTGATACCATCACCTCTCCGCAGCTCGAAGAGGAGCTCAAGGAACTTCCCGAAAACATAAATGAACTGATCCTGGATCTCAAGGAACTGGAATATGTTTCTTCTGCAGGTCTGAGAGTGTTCCTTAATGCGCAGAAGTCGATGAGTGCCAAGGGCAAGATGGTCTTGCGCAATGTCAATGAGGAGATCATGGAAGTCCTGGATATGACGGGCTTCACACAGATCCTGACTATCGAATAAGCGAAACGGGAGGCTTTATCAAAGACGCTTTTTGTGAAAACGATCGTCTGGATATGTCAGACGAGGGGGAGAAAAAGATGATCGATCAGGAAAATAAAAACGGGATCGATCCTTTTGACTGCAAAAAGGACGACGCGGTCCCGCCGGTCGAGGCGATAGAAAGACAGTTCGATGCCGACGACAGGCAGCTTCACGACGTCCTCGGTTTTCTGGAAGAAGAACTGGAGAAACATGGCGCAGGCATGAAACAGATCATGGCGATCACGCTGTCGATGGAAGAGGCGTTCGTCAATGTCGCCCATTATGCCTACGAGGGGATAGGAGACGGTACCGGTAAGGTATGGATCTCCATGGAATTTGAAGATGATACCGTAATCATCGTCATGAAAGATCAGGGCATGGAATTCGATCCTCTTGCCAAGGAGGATCCGGATATCACGGCAGAGGCCGAATACAGAAAGGTCGGAGGACTGGGCATCTATATGATCAAACAGTCCATGGATTCCGTGATGTATCAGCGCAAGGATGGCTACAATATCCTGACGATGAAGAAGGTCTATCGCTGATCTTTTTGGGAGAACAGATATGAGATATGAGAATAAGGATGGTGTTCTGACACTGTTTCTTGAAGGCAGTTTCGATACAAACAATGCCGAAAAGATCGGTGGGCAGATGGAGAATATAAGAAATGAGAATCCCGAGGGAAAGCTGGTTCTGGATGTCGAGGATCTGGAATATATTTCCAGTGCCGGTCTCAGGCAGATCCTGAAACTGCGGAAGAAAGAAGCCGATATCCGGATCATCAACTGTTCCAGTTCGATCTATGAGATCTTTGAGATGACCGGTTTTACGGAGATGATCGATATCGAAAAGGGATTCCGGAAGATCTCGATCGAAGGAAGCGAGAAGATCGGCGAAGGTTCCAACGGTATCGTATACCGTATCAATCCGGATACGATCGTTAAAGTATATAAGAACTCGGATGCACTTGATGAGATCAAGCGTGAAAGAGAACTTGCCAAGACAGCTCTTGTCATGGGTATCAATACGGCGATCCCCTTTGATGTTGTCAAGGTAGGTGACAAATACGGTTCGGTCTTTGAACTGCTGAATGCGAAATCACTGACCAAACTGATCAATGAGGATCCTGCCAATAAGGATAAATATATAAAGATCTTTGCGGATATGCTGAAGGAGATCCATTCCAAACCGATCAAGAATGATCTTCTTCCGGATGAGAAAAAGAAAGCTCTTGAATGGGTGGAATGGCTTGAAGGGAAGATCCCGGAGGCGACCTATGAGAAGCTGCATAAGCTGGTGGAAGGCATCCCCGAACATCGTTATCTTCTGCATGGAGACTATCATACCAACAATGTCCATTATGAAAATGGAGAGGCGATCCTGATCGATATGGATACGCTGGCTTATGGCCATCCGATCTTTGAATTCGCGTCGATCTATCTGGCTTACCGGGGATTCGGTGAGATGAACAGGGATGATGTGACGCAGTTTCTGAAGCTTGACTGGGACACTGCCCAGGAGATCATGGAGAAACTGTTCCGTTTCTATTTCGAAGGAAAGGACGACAGCTTTATCGAGAATGTCCTGGACAAGGCCAAGGTTATTTCCTATACCAGGGCCTTACGCAGGACCATGCGCAGACGTCCGGATGAGAAGGAACTGATCGAACATTATCGGAAACAGCTGATTGAATATGTCGATAAAAACGACACATTGATCTATTAAGATACGAGAATAGAAAGACGGTCATGAGGAAATGCTTGTGGCCGTCTTTTTTTTGTGATCACAGAGCGGGAATAGACGCGATATTCAAAAAAGCTTATAAAATAGAATCAAAAAAGATATCCGAAGCTACTTACTATATAAAGGAATTGTTTTAGACAGGCTATGGCAATACAGATGATCTGTGTGATCTTATGGTATGAGTTTTTCGGCACAGACATTTCAATTCGGATACAATTAAATTGACAGGTCCGGTTTATGAAGAACAGTATTTTTATGTTGAATATGGCAATCGATATCTTTGCGATCGCGATCAGTATCATCGGTATCACGGCGGCGGTCATTGTTTCCCGGGTAAACAAGCTGGCCAAGCGGTATTTCATCACCATTTTCATCGTGGATCTGTTGTATGTCCTTTCCAATTTTGGCGGTCTTTTGATGAAGGGCGGTCCCGGTATGGGCATACGGGTGGGACTTTATATCGTCAATTTCGGAGAGTTCATGTTTTCCGAGCTGCTTGCCCATATCACATCGAGCTACCTTCTCGATATCAGTATCGAGGACAGGGAGAGCCGGGTGCTGATGAAACTGATGGTCAATGCGCTGACGCTGTTTCATTTCATGATGCTGGTGATATCACAGTTTACCGGTCTGTATTATTCGATCAATGAAAACAACTATTATGTCCGCAGTTACTGGTATCCGTTGTCGTATCTGAGTTCGATCGTGATCCTGGTGATCGATGTCGTGGTCCTGCTGGAGGAGAGAAAGAAGCTGACGGCGAGGCAGATCGTTGCCTTCTGGCTCTATCTGATCCTTCCGCTTGTGGCGATCGTTTTGCAGATGTTCAATTACGGCATCAACTTCATCGTCGTTGCGGTGGTCGTGGCGGGTTTTGCGATGTTCATTCTGATCATGGCTGATCAGATCGAGAGGACCTATCAGATCGAGGTGGAGATCGCCAATACGAAGGCTTCTTTACTGCTGGGGCAGATCTCTCCGCATTTCATTTTCAATTCACTGATGAGTATACAGGATCTGTGTTACAGTGAACCGGAAAAGGCCGCAAAGAGTATCGGAGATTTTGCGGGTTATCTTCGTCACAATATGGAAGAGATGTCTTCCAATGCGATGATCGATTTTGAAAAGGAACTGGAATACATCAAGGAATATGTCCGTCTGGAGAAGACCGATCCCGACCGGGATTTCGATGTGGAATACGATCTTGAGGTCTCCGATTTCAAAGTACCGACACTGACGCTTCAGCCGATCGTGGAGAATGCGATCAACTACGGTGCCCTGACTTGTTACAAGGAAAAGGGGAAAGTGGTGCTGCACACATACGAAAAGGACGGGGAGATCGTCATAGATGTGTGGAACAATGCTGAGGGAAAGGCCTCACGGACGAGCGGGCAGAAGAAAAGCAGGAGTGTTGCTTTGAAGAATATCAAGAGCAGACTGGATCATTATTGCAAGGGATATGTGAAAACGGATATCGGTGAAAAGGAATCGACAGTGAGTGTTCATATCCCTCTTCCTCAGAAAGGAGAAGACTGATGCGTACGATCACGATCGATGACAGACGTTCTGTCGTGAATATCATGTTGAGGATACTGAATGAAATCGATCCCGATGGGAAGCATTTCGGTACGACCGATCCCGATGAGGCTTTGGAAAAGATCAGGGAGAAGAGTCCCGATGTGATCTTTTCCGATGTCGAGATGCCAAAGATGAACGGGATCGAACTGGCAAGAAAAATCCAGGAGATCGATCCGGAAAGCAATATCGTTTTTATCACGGCTTATCAGGAATATATGGGAGATGCTTTTGAGATGTATGCCTCCGGCTATCTGCTGAAGCCAATCGATGAACTGCAGGTGAGAAAGGCACTGGATCATCTGCGTTACCGGAAGAATGAAACGGAAAAGCCGGAAGTACGGGTACAGTGTTTCGGCAATTTCGAGGTGTTCATCAATAATACACCGATGTTTTTCCATCGCAGCAAGTCCAAGGAACTGTTTGCCTATCTGATCGACCGCAAAGGCGCTGCCTGCACCAATGATATGATCATCGGCAATCTGTGGGGAGAAAAGCCTCTGACGGAATCTTTGAAGAGCCTACAAAGGACGGTGGTCTCGGAGATGATCAGGGATTTTGAAAGGAAGGGTGTCAGCGACATCATCATCAAATCCAAGAACGGGATCTCGGTGAATCTGGATGCGGTCGATTGCGATTACTACCGTTATCTTGAAGGAGATGAGAAGGCAGTCAATCGTTTTCAGGGTGAATATATGACACAGTATGAGTTTGCGGAAGAGACGAGAAACAATCTCTTGCGCGATTATTAAGGAGCACTATGAAAGTAGATGTGATCAAGGAAAAGGGAGTCGTTACACTTGTTCCGTACGGAAGGATCGATACGGTAACGGCCAAGGAATTCGAAGAAGTCCTTTTGGATCAGCTGGATGAGAGAAACAATCTGATCATCGATCTGAAAGAGAGCGAATACATCTCTTCTTCGGGACTGCGGGTCTTTCTGACGGCGAAGAAAAAGATGGGAGACCGGAGCGGTCTATCGATCGTCAATGTCAACGATACGATACAGGATGTATTCGATATGACCGGTTTCACCGATATCTTTCATATTGAGAAAAGCACAGAGTCCGATAAAAAGAATATTAAGGTCGTTTTCTTCGATATCGACGGAACATTACTTTCGCATAAAACCGGGCAGGTTCCGGAAAGTACGCGAAGGGCTTTAAGGAAACTGCAGGAAAACGGGATAAGGATCGTCGTGGCGACAGGCAGAGACATCAACGAGATGAAGAAGCTGCCGGTCATGGATCTGAATTTCGACGGCTATCTCACGCTCAACGGCAACATATGTCTGGATAGGGATCAGAAGATGTTTGCGGGCAACGAGATCGATCCGGGAGAAGTGGAGATCCTCGTAAGCATATTCAAGGCCGGCAAGATTCCTTTTGTGCTGATCGGCGAGAAGAACCGCTACATCAACTATGTCGACGATGTCGTCATTGAGACACAGGAATCGACACACGGTACCATTCCCGATATCGGGGAATACAAGGGAGAGAAGATCTACCAGTGTCTCGCTTTCGTTCATGACGATATCCGTCAGAAACTGGATGACATGCTGGATCAATGCATCATCACCAGCTGGAACGATACGGGGCTCGATATCATCGCCAAGACCGGAGGCAAGGCTGCCGGCATACAGAAGTTTCTGGATAAGGAGGGTCTTTCCCGTTCCCAGACGATGGCTTTCGGTGACGGGGAGAACGATCTGCCGATGCTGAAGTTTGCGGGTACCGGCGTTGCGATGGGGAATGCCGTGGAGAATCTGAAGAAGGCTGCCGATTATGTCACAAGCGATATCGATGAAGACGGGATCGAAAAAGCCCTGCTTCATTTCGGACTGATCTGAAACTGTAAAAAGACAGGAGTTTATTGATAAGATGACATCAGCCTCCAACAAGAAATACATATCACTGGATCTGGGGTCGGTCACCTGTGGCGTCGCCAGATCGGAAACGGGACGGCTGGCACAGCCGGTGAAGACGATCCGTTTTCGAAGAGACGATTACGATGATGCGATCGACAGGATCCTGGAATTGTTCAAGGAAGAAAAGCCTGATCTTGTCGTCATGGGCTATCCGTTACTGGAGAATGACGATGAAGGTCCCAGGGCTGCCCTTTCCAGAGAAGTGGCGGAGATCCTTGAACAGGAATCGGGGATCCGGGTCGTTCTTCAGGATGAAAGAAACACGACGAAGGATTCCGAAGAATTCCTGATCAAAGCCAATGTTTCCCGTAAAAAAAGAAAGAAGGTCATTGACCAGCAGGCAGCGGTCAGGATCCTTCAGTATTATCTCGATTCACATAAAACAGAGGATCAATGATCCTCTGTTTGTGTCTTAATGTACGAATTCGATCTTCCAGTCTTTCAACTCCCTGATCTCTGAGAAAAGAGTCGTGATGATGTCTTTGATGGCGATATCCATCTCATAGGTATCGGACAGTTTCTTGAGAAGGGCAGGGATCGTTGTAAGCAGATTCTTCTTTTCCAGTACATCTGCTGTCGCATCGACAACATCGTCAAGTTTATCTTCCCGTATCAGCTGTAAAGCTGTCTTTCCATCACAGGTCTTGTCTTCGATCTGGATCCCTCCGAGTTCATCGACGAGTCTTACGACGAAGTCCGAGGAGATGTTGAGATGATAGTCTACATCCTTGTTGAATAAGGCTCCTATCGCTTCATCGGAATCGTTTTCCGGTTTCGCGGGATGAATGTAGACTCTGTTTGCAGCAGTATCCACCGTTACGAAGAGGTGGATCTTTTTCTGATCGTCAGTAATGAGAGTATGGATATTGAACTGTTCCTTCATTATTGACATTCCCGGAAAGCTTTTGTCAGGCTTTCGATGATCTTTCCTCTGTCGGGACAGAAGGAGTTTCTTGCGGAATAGAGATTGGAGAGGATGAATTCCTTTTCCGTGAATCCGAAGTGCTTTTGGATCAGATCGTATTCGTGTTGCAGGTCGATACCCATGAGACCGGGATCGTCGGTGTTGATGTTGATCATGACACCTTTGTCCCAGAGCTTGCGGATCGGGTGGGAATCGATCGAATCCACGCAGCGCGAGAAGTAGTTGGAAGTGACAGAGACTTCCAGAAGGACATTGTTGTCGACGAGTCTTTGAACGACCTTTTCATCTTCGATGCTGTGGATGCCGTGTCCTATCCTTTTGCCTCCCTGGCTGATCGCAAAGGCGACATTGGAAGCCGGTCCGGCTTCTCCGGCATGGATCGTGTAGTTCACACCGAGGTCTTTCGCATATTGAAATAACGGTGCGTAGCTTTCGATCGGCGTAGCCGTCTCATCTCCCGCAAGGTCGATGCCGACGACACCGTCGTTCTTATACTTCGCTGCCAGTTCGACCGTGTACTTGTTGTTTTCCATGGTGCCGAGATTGAGTCCCAGGTTCATCATGCATAAAAGGATGCCGCTGACCATGTCGGGAAGTTCTGCCATAGCTTTTTTCCTTCCTCGCAATACAGCTTGCACGGCCTGATCCATAGTCATGTGATCATTCTGATGGGATTGCGGGGAAAAGCGAAGTTCTGCCAGTCTTGTGCCATAGGCATACATATCCTTGAGCAGTTCATAGGTCAGTTCTTCGAGCCTTTCTTCACTTTGTAAGATACCGGTGAGGATGGCGAATTCACCCATGCATTCACTTAAGGTCATGGTCTCGGTCATGACGTGTTTTCTGATCCAGTCTTCATCGGACATGTCTTGCGGGACCATTCCGTCTTCGCGACAGTATTTCACGAAGAGGCGGTAAGGGATGGCACCGTCCATGTGACAGTGCAGTTCTACTTTGGGATAGGTCATATACGTTCTCCTTATTTCCAATTAGATTATATAAGAAAACAGCCCCGTAGGGCTGTTTCAGATCAAAGGTTGACTTCGCTGCCGTCTTTTTTGATCAGGACGAAGCGACATCCGAGACCGTATTTGGCTACCAGGCCGGATACTAAGGCCAGCGGGAATGTGCTGGTGACGAGTGTCAGGACACCGATGGCTGCACCCGTATTCAGTGTAACGGATGTCAGCTTCTTTCCGTCTTTGTCACGAACTTCCAGACGGTTGGCGTTCCCTTCTTCCAGTGCTTCTCTTATCTTTTCACCGATCGTTTCGGCTGTCTTTTGAGAATCTTCCGCTAAGTTCCTGAAGAAGGTCTCAGGGCTGTCTTTCTTTTCCAGCAGGATGATCGCGTCGACCACGACGCCATCTGCTTCGATCAGCGCCTTTTTGGCTTCCTCATAGGTGCAGTTTGTCCTTTCAATGACCTGATCTACATCGTTGATCGTAAAATTCATGATTTGACCCTCCTTTAGCACTCATGTGCTTAGACTGCTAACAGTATATAATATATGACCGTCTGCGTCAAGTTTTTTGTTTAAGCCAATGATGGTAAAATGAAGACAGTAAAACAGAAACAATAATGCGATATAAGGAGAAGATCATGCAGAGTCTGAATAACAGCTGGAAGTTTACCGAAAACTGGAGCGAAGCATTTCTGAACGGGAGGGATGAAAATGTGGAAGAAGTCCGCATCCCGCATACGGTTAAGATGCTTCCTTTGCATTACATCGATCACAATGATTACCAGATGATCGCCGGATATAAGAGAAAGGTCTTCATTCCGGAAGAGGCGGAAGGAAAAAGGGTCTTCTTACAGTTTGACGGAGCGGCACACATCGCGACTGTCTATGTCAATGGGAAGAAACTGTATACCCATATGGGCGGTTATACCGCTTTCCGGGTGGAGATCAGCGAATATGTGAAAGCCGGCGAAGAGTGTGAAGTTGCAGTCCGTCTGGATACAACAGAAAACAAGGCGATCCCGCCTTTTGGCTATGTGATCGACTATCTGACTTACGGCGGCATATACCGGAGCGTCTGGCTCGATATACAGGAAGAGGAATACGTCTCTGATCTTTTCGTCACGACACCGGAATGCGACAGGGTGAACGTCAAGATCAAGACAGAAGGACGAAAGGGTCTGGAGAAGACGGTCTATATCAAGAAACTGAACGGCGAAGTGCTGTGTGAATATACGACGGTCAACGATGAAACGAGTTTCACCGTAGACAGGGTGAAGAAGTGGGATGTCGATGATCCGCGTCTGTATATCTGCGAGGTCGTGCTGCCCAACGGTGCGAAGAAGTCCGTGCGTTTCGGTTTCCGTACGATCGAATTCAAGGCGGACGGTTTCTATCTCAATGGCAGAAGACTGGTCATGCGGGGTCTGGACAGACACCAGTGTTATCCCTATGTCGGTTATGCGGTGTCCGATTCCTTGCAGTATGAAGATGCCCGGATCTTAAAGAAGGAACTGTGCTGCAACGCAGTGCGTACTTCCCATTATCCCCAGTCGCAGGCTTTCATCGATGCCTGTGATGAGCTGGGTCTGCTGGTATTTACCGAGATCCCCGGCTGGCAGCACGTCGGAGACGAGGAATGGAAAAAGGTCGCCTGCAGACATGTAGAAGAGATGGTCCTTCAGTACCGCAATCATCCCAGTATCGTCCTTTGGGGTGTAAGGATCAATGAATCGCAGGATGACAGTGAATTCTATACAAGGACCAATGCGATCGCCCACGAACTCGATCCGAGCCGTCCGACTTCCGGAGTCCGTTATCTTTTAAAGAGTGAACTGCTGGAAGATGTCTATGCCTACAACGATTTCTCTCATTCAGGTAACAATGCGCCGGTGAGAAAGAAGAAGGATGTGACGACAGATATGAAGAAGGCTCTTCTGATCTCCGAGGCCAACGGTCATATGTTTCCGACGAAGAGTTTCGACAAGACGGAACTGCGTGAGGAACACGCCTTGCGTCATGCGCGGGTCATGAATGGAGCGCTGGGTTCTGGCGAACATGCGGGTGTATTCCAGTGGTGCATGTTCGATTATGCGACGCATAAGGATTTCGGAAGCGGCGACCGCATCTGTTACCACGGTGTGATGGACTCATTCCGCAATCCGAAACTGGCGGCTTCTGTCTATGCTTCCCAAGGTGAGGAGGAAAATGTCCTGGAGACTTCTTCGACGCTTACGATCGGCGATTATCCCGGAGGCATCGCGAGAAGCTTCTATGTCTTCTCCAATGCCGACAGCGTGCGTTTATATAAAAATGATTATCTGGTAAAGGAATATTCCGGAAGCGAATTCAAGGCTTTGCCTCACGGTCCGTTACTGATCGATGATCTGATCGGAGAACTCCTTGTTACAAAAGAGGGGATGGAGCCGGAGAGGGCTTCCATCATACATGACGTATTGCTGGCACTATTCAAATACGGTATGGAAGATCTGCCGGCGATCCATAAGGCGAAGTTTCTGATCGCGAAGAACCGCTACAAGGTAACGGAAGAAGAACTCACGGACTTATATGGAAAATATGTCGGCAACTGGGGTGGCGAAGCGACGGTCTGGCGTCTTGATGCGATAAAGGACGGCAGGGTCGTGAAGTCACGGTCTCTGGCTCCGAGTGCGAAGCTGCATCTTGAGATAAGAAACAGCGCTTCCGTATTGAAAGAGGGTGAATCTTACGATATGGCGGCCGTGCGGATCAGGATCCTGGATGAATATGACAACATCGCACCTTATGCGCAACTTCCGGTCCGTTTTTCAGTCGAAGGTCCTTTGGAACTGGTCGGTCCGGATATCGTGACGGCAGAAGGCGGCATGTGCGGTACCTATGTGAAGACGACGGGCGAAAAGGGGAAGGCTGTCCTTCATATTCTGGTGCAGGGCTTGAAAGAAAAGACGGTCGAATACGAGATCGTCTGATACGATAGATGATCATGGGGGCAAAAGTATCGCTGATCCGATACTTTTTGTCATGAAGGTATCTGTTATAATCGAGGTGTTATGAGTTTTATTTCATTCAAAGATGTTTCCAAGATCTACAAGATGGGAGAGGTGGAGATCAAGGCGCTCGATGGCGTCAGTTTTGACATTGAAAAGGGAGAATTCGTTGTAGTACTTGGCGAAAGCGGTGCCGGAAAGACGACGATATTAAATATCCTTGGCGGGATGGATACCGCCAGCAGCGGTTCGATCTTCATCGATGGGAAAGATATTGCCCAGGCAAATAAAAGGGAGCTTTGCGATTACCGCCGTTACGATATCGGCTTCGTTTTCCAGTTCTATAATCTGGTTCAGAATCTGACGGCCAAGGAGAATGTCGAGCTCGCTTTACAGATCTGCAAGGATCCTCTTGATCCGGTCTTCGTATTGAAGATGGTCGGACTGGAAGAGCGTATGAACAACTTCCCCAGCCAGCTTTCCGGCGGTGAGCAGCAAAGGGTTGCGATCGCCAGGGCGGTCGCAAAGAATCCGAAGCTCTTACTTTGTGATGAGCCGACGGGTGCTTTGGATTATGTCACGGGAAAACAGGTCCTCAAGGTCTTGCAGGACATGTGCTATAAAAACGGGATCACTGTGGTCATGATCACCCATAACCAGGCTTTGGCACAGATGGCACAGAAGATCATCCGCGTCAAGTCGGGCAAGGTCGTGGATATCCGAATGAACGATCCGGTCGATATCGAGGAAATCGAATACTGATGTTCAACAGGGACACTTTCCGTCTGATCAGGAATACAGCGAACCGTTTCCTGTCTTTGTTTATGATTGTGATGGTCGCATCGGGTTTCATGATGGGGCTTTTTTCCAATGCGAAGATCCTCAGGGAAAGTGTCGACCGATACGATGATGCCTTGCATCTGCAGGACATACAGCTATATTCCTCATACGGTTTCTGTGATGAGGATGTGCGGGCTTTGAGAAGGAACGAGGATGTGAAGGATGTCTTCGCTTCCCGTTTTGTGGATGCTTATGGCGAGATCGGTTCGGGTGCCGTTTCGGTGTATCGGATCGAGGAACTTCATCGGGATGTGGATCAGTTTGAACTGATCAAGGGAAGACTGCCTGAAAAGGATGACGAGGCTTTGTTTCTGGGAGAGGGCATCGAGTCTTCCGAGAGGCTTATCGGGATGAAAGTGAAGGTCTTTCTCAACGATGAAGATATCAAAGATCATTTGAAAAACGATACGTATACGATCGTCGGTACCTGCAAGTCGCCAGCCTATATCTCCAAGATACAGGGTCCGTCGAACTGCGAGAATCAGGATCTCAATTCCATCCTCTATGTGCCTGACCGTAATTTTGTTTTTGAATATTACACGTCGATCTATCTGACTTTGAACGGAAGCGATGAGAGGATGTCTTACACTTCCGATTACGAGGATTTCGTCAAGGAAAAGATGGTCTCGGTCGAGGCGACGAAGAACGGTCAGGAGTCTTATCTTCGCGACAAGATATACAACGAGAATAAGGTCAAACTTGATGATGCCTGGAAGCAGTTCTATGAGAAGAAGGCAGAGGGCGAAAAGGAGCTTGCGGATGCCAAGGCGAAGCTCGATGATGCGAATATCGAACTGATCGTTTCCCAGTCTCTGATCGATTCCAACCGGATGACTTTGGATACCAGCAGGAAGCAGCTGGAGGCTTCCCAGTCTTTATACAACACTTCAAGTTCGAGACTTTATGAGGGGATAAGACAGGCAGAGGAGACTTCGGGGAAGGACTTCGATACTCTCTATTCGGAAGTCTCGGCAGCCTATACTTCCTATATCATGATCCGGGAAAGTAATTTCGATACCGGCAATTATACACAAAGGATCTTTGAGGAGCTGACAAAAGAAAAGGCGGATAATCTGGACAGGATCGCGAAGATCGATGAAGAGATCGCAGCTTTAGATGAGGAAGCAGAGGACCATGCGGAAAAAAGAGCCCAGCTGGAGATCGAGAAACAAGATCTGCAGATCCGCAATACCGTCATCGATGAAACATTAAAGAATTACGAAGGTTCCGATGAGACGGCAGAAGAGACCAAGGCGGAGATGCTGGAAAGCCTTGATGCGCAATTCGGCGGTTCGGTGGAGAACACCTACATACAGCTGAAGACCCTCTATGAGGGAAGAGAGAAACTGCGTTCTTCCAAGGAAGAACTGGATGCGGGGTGGCTGCAGCTGGAACAGGGAGAGGCTGCACTTGCGGATGCGCAAAAGAAACTGAATTCCGGCAAATACGAATATGAGAAGGGTCTGAAGGAATACAATGAAGGCCTGATGGATTTCAATGATGAGATCGAAAAGGCACAAAATGATCTGAATAAGGCACAGGAGGAGCTGGATGCCTTGCCGGATGCGTCGTGGGTGATACTGGATAGGGATTCGCATTATTCCAGCTATATGTATAAGAACACGATCAGGCAGATGACGGCCATCGGTTATGCCTTGCCTTTCCTGTTTTATCTGGTGGCGGCTTTAGTGTGTATGACGACGATGACGAGACTTGTGGATGAACAGCGTTCACAGATCGGTATCTTCATGGCACTGGGTTTCTCTGAGGGACAGATCATAGGCAAGTATGTCCTCTATGCCCTTATGGCAGCCCTTGGCGGTTCACTGGTAGGCATCGTTGCGGGTCAGTTCATCTTTCCGACTGTCATATACAATACCTGGAGACTGATGTATGATCTGCCGGAAATCAAGCTTTATTTCCCGATTGAATATGTGACGGTCTGTGTACTGGCGTTTTCCGCTCTGATGTCGTTTGTGACGTTCATGGTTGTAAAGGGGACGCTGAAGGATATGCCTTCCCAGCTTTTAAGGCCGAAGGCACCGAAGTCTTCCAAGCGGGTGCTTCTGGAAAAGATCGGTTTCCTTTGGCGGCGACTTTCTTTCACTTCGAAGATCACTGCCCGGAACATCTTCCGTTACAAGTCCCGTTTCCTGATGACGGTCATCGGTGTTGCCGGATGTACGGCCTTACTGGTGGTGGGTTTCGGTATAAGGGATTCGATATCGGATATCGTATCGATCCAGTACGGCGAGATCTTTTCCTACGATTATCAGATCAATCTGGAGAACGATCATCATCTGAGCGAGAATGTCGAAAAACTGAAGGCCGATCTGAACAACGAAGAAGTCGTACCGTTTATGACATATACGACGAAGGCTTATATGGAAAACAATGATGAGGGTACGCTCAATGTGGAGGTCTTCGATGCCAGAGAGTCTAAATCCGTTCTGTCTCTCAGGTCAAAGGACCGGAAGACAAAGATCGAACTGGATAACAGCGGTGTCATCATTTCCGAGAAGTTCTCGATCAATCA
Organism: uncultured Erysipelotrichaceae bacterium; assembly: GCA_902795875.1. GTDB lineage: Bacteria > Bacillota_I > Bacilli_A > Erysipelotrichales > Erysipelotrichaceae > Colivicinus. The sequence continues at coordinate 3,030 of CADBND010000092.1, read as the reverse complement.
CAAGCTCAAGGAAGGCGACTATATCACGATCGAATCGCAGAACGGTTTAAAGAGGGAAGTGCGGATCGCGAAGATCTGTGAATTCTATTTCCAGCACTATCTGTTCATATCGGAGGCTTATTACGAAGATATTTTTGGTGAGTTGGTCCATGAAAACTGTATCGCCGTTTCTACCGATGACAGAGAGTCGCTTGAAAAGGATGTGAAGGGGCTGGAGGATTATGTCTCGATGGTGGATTTCTCCGGTCTGATCGCCCAGTTTGAGACGATGATCGAAGCGCTGAATTTCATCATTGCGGTCATCATTGTGGCGGCGGGTTCTTTGGCACTGGTGGTCCTGATCAATCTGATACAGGTGAATATCGCCGAGCGGATACGGGAGATTGCGACTTTGAAGGTGCTGGGTTTCCATGACCAGGAGGTCAACAGCTACATCTTCAAGGAAGTACTGCTTCTGACGATGTTGGGAGGTGCTTTGGGCTTACCTTTAGGCGTAGTCGAGCATCACTTTATCATGAATGTCATCAATATGGATATGATGATGTTCGGCATGAACATATCGGTTTTCAGTTTCGGTATCAGTTTTGCGATCACGCTACTGTTCACACTGCTGGTATCGTTGTTCATGCGAAGACACTTAAGGCAGATCGCCATGGTCGAATCATTGAAGTCGGTTGAGTGAGGAAGACCGTATATGGCTTATAATAGAATTGAAAGAAGAGGTTTTTATAATGAATGCTTTAGACAGATATAACGAGTGGCTTGAGAAGCTGGATAAGGCCGATCCTTTGTATCAGGAACTGCTGGAGATCAAAGATGATCCCAAGGCGATCGAGGAGAGGTTCTATCAGAACATCACCTTCGGTACGGCAGGTCTTCGTGGCAAGGTCATGGCCGGTACCAACTGTATGAATTACTATATGGTAGGCAGGGCGACACAGGGTGTTGCCAACTACATCAAGCGGTTCGGACAGGAGGCAATGGACAGAGGCGTGGTCATTGCGCATGATTGCCGGCATATGTCCAGAGAGTTCTGTTTGAATACGGCGGCGATCCTGGCTGCCAACGGTATCCGGGCTTACATATTCAGGGATTTGACGGCGACACCGGAACTGGCGTTCATGGTCGGACGTCTGGGTACCAAGGCCGGCATCAATATCACGGCTTCCCATAATCCGAAGGATTACAACGGATACAAGGTATACTGGGAAGACGGTTGCCAGGTTTCGAGCAGTGTAGCCGACGGCATGCTGGCGGAGATCGACAAGATCGATCCGTTCCGGAACGTATTGAATGGCGATTATACGGCAGAACTGGAAAAAGGAATGATCACAGTTCTGGATGAGAAGTATGACCGGGAATACATCGACCATGTCAAATCATTGGCGATCCACGAGGGAGATGAGCTCGATCTGGATATCCCGATGGTCTATACGCCGCTCAATGGCTGCGGTACGAAACCGTTTGAGGCGATGATGAAGGAAAGAGGTTTCCGCAACTGGCATTTCGTTGAGGAACAGAAATATCCCGATCCGGATTTCAAGACTGTCGGTTATCCCAACCCGGAAGATCCGAAGGCTTTCAAGCTGGCGGAAGAACTGGGAAAGAAGGCCGGTGCGGAACTTCTCATGGCTACCGATCCTGATGCGGACCGTTTTGCGATCGAGATCCGCAATGATGAGGGCGAATACATTCCGCTGAACGGCAACCAGACCGGTTATCTTCTGGTCAACTACATCCTTGAAGGACGCAAGGATGCCGGGACTTTGCCGGAGAATGGAGCGATGGTCAAATCAATCGTGACTTCTTCAATGTCTACCGAGATCGCAGAGGCCTATGGTGTGAAGATGTTTGAAGCATTGACCGGTTTCAAGAATATCTGCGGACGCATCCCGTATCTGCAGAAGAACGGATATGAGTATCTCTTCGGTTATGAGGAGTCGGTCGGTTATGCCGCTTCACCTCTGATCCGTGATAAGGACGGTATTTCGGCAGGCATGCTGGTAACGGAGGCGGCCGCCTATTACCGGAAACAGGGCAAAACACTGTACAAGGTCCTGCAGGAGCTTTATGAGAGATTTGGTTTCTATGCGGAAGATGAACCGAATCTGATCCTGGAGGGCGTGGAAGGTGCCAAGCGGATCAAGAGGATGATGAGCCATGTCCGAAATAATCTGCCAAAGGAAGTTGCCGGTATCAAGGTGGATAAGGTCATCGACTACATCAACGGTTATGAAGACATTCCGGCTTCTGATGTCCTGCGTTTCTTCCTGGAGAACGGCAGCTGGTTTGCGATCCGTCCGAGCGGTACGGAGCCTAAGATCAAATTCTATTTCTATTCCGATCAGGAATCCCGTGAGAAATCACTGGAAGTAAACAAGAAGATCAAGGATGCCGTACTAGCGATGGTCAACGAAGTCCAATAAAAGACAAGAGGTCGTTTCAGAGAAACGGCCTTTTCTTATGGCTTCTTATGTAATAAGCAACGCATCACAAACGCGGATCTTGAAGTCAGGGCATTTATGAACAGGATGGAATGTAAGAGGCTCAGCACTGAAAAAAGATTCACCAATACAAAAGAAGAGAATTGAATCCTTGATGTCTGCAAGTATTGTAGGGATCCGCTACTTTATCTAATGATAAAAGAGAAGGCGGAGATTCTAGTAAAGCCCTCCATTGACGGCAAAGCCATGACAAATTATCTGTTGGATTTAAATAGATTTGATATAGAAGCTCAAAAAATACTGCTATATGCTAATTGACAGGTTTTATCCATAAGTCATCATCAGGTCCAATGCAAAGATATACGCCATCACTCAGTTTTGCCCAGGAACGTCCAGACTCATCAGTTCCTGGTGTTATTGTGTATATTTTGTACTTTTCTCCGTTATTCGCAAAATCGTTGCCGTTAAAAGTTGTAGACTCAGCAGAATCTTTTGGTTCAGTTTTATACGGTATAGGGCCATTAATAATCTCAATAACGTTTGTACTACTGTTTAGTATTTCGCTTATGTTTACCTGATTGCCACC
>CADBND010000091.1 GCA_902795875.1 uncultured Erysipelotrichaceae bacterium | reverse complement strand
TATCTTCCAAAGAAAATAAACTGATGATGCAATTTCCCCCATTTGTTTTCAGGGAAAAAGCGCATCAGTTTTTCTTCTATTTGTCTTGGATCATCCTCATCATCGGCTATTCGAAGTCTTTTCGATACTCTGGATACATGCGTATCGACCGCAAAAGCAGGAACATCGAAACAGTTGCTCAATACGACATTAGCCGTCTTTCTTCCGACACCCGGTAATGATTCGAGGTCTTTCCGGTCATTTGGAACTCTTCCATCAAACCGTTGCACAAGATCCTTCGAAAGTTTTATGATATTCGTTGCCTTATTTCGATATAAACCGATCGGCTTTATGATCCTTTCCACATCAGAAAGCTCCGCTTTCGACAGTTTTTCGGCATCTCCATATCTTTCAAACAGTTCCGGAGTGACCATATTGACTCTTTGATCCGTAGTCTGAGCTGAGAGAACGACTGCGATCAAAAGTTCAAAATCATTCCTGTGATCCAGTTCACATCTCGCATCCGGAAAAAGCTTATCCAGACTTTCAATGATCCTATCAGCGTTTTTCATTGCGCAAGATCCCTTCGATATAGGACATCTTCACTTTTCTCTGTGCTTCTGATACCCGTAATGCCTGCATGAATTCTTTCTGTCCGTATTCTTCGATCAGATCATTCATCTTTTGCATCTCACCGGAAGAAAGAGGCTTTCCGAAGATCTCAGAAACGGTATCATAGAGATCCCTGTTCTCCTGGATCTCATATTTCTCCGGATCGAATTCAAAGATCCCGTCGATATCGAATATCAGGCCTTTGGCATTGGTCGATAACTTAAGATAATGTTTAGCCACTAAGGAAGCGATCATCTTGTCGATATCCTTGGTGTTCTTATGCAGTTTCTGCATCAGATAATCATAAGTTACAGCTTTACGTGACTGCTTGCACAGATCGATCAAAAGAATCAGCATCGTTTCATCTGTGTTCAGATTCAGTTTGTCAAAACTCTCCAGGATCCAGTTTTTTCTGTCGAAATAGGATTCCTTGTACCACTTTTTCATTTAATACCTCTTAATGATCTCCTTGCACAGAGCGGCCGCCTTTTCAGCTGCATCTTCAAGATTGAAATCAAACATTTTGAAGTTTCCGGAAACGAGCGTCTCATCGGAGATCGATCTTATGATGCCAAACGGCACGTCAAAGGCATAGGCAACGGATGCCACCGCATAACCTTCCATCTCACCGCATAAGCTTTTCGGATAGAAACGTTTGATCTCTTTGACCTGAGACTTCTTATAGATAAATTCATCCCCGGTGACGATCCCGCCTGTATGCATCCCTTCACCTTTGATTTTTTCAAATACATTTAGTACTTTTTCATCACATTTGAAACTGCAATACAAGGACTCTTCGCTTCTTTCCCATCCCGGTACATCAAAACGCCAGTTGGAAACGGTATCGGCTACGACGATATGGCTGACATGGACATTCTCGTTAAGTGATCCTGCAACGCCCAAATTGATGATCAGTTCAGGCTTGAACTTCTGTATGAGAAGCAATGTCGTGATCGAAGCATAGACCTGTCCGACTCCGCGGCGGCATACGACAGTGTCTTTCTTTCCCAGCTTTCCGACATAGTATTCATTATCGAGTTTTTCTCCGTGATAAAGGATCTTTTTTCCTTTTTTGACTGCTACGTCCTTCATTTTCTGAAGGAGCGCATCACGTTCTTCTTTCATTGCACATATGACAGCTATCATTTTTTATACCCCACTACCAGAATCTTCTCATCTTCCACAAAATCTTCTATCATCTCGCATTCAAAGTATTTTTCCATGATCTTTTTGACCTTTTCCGGATAAAATACGTTCTGCGTATGGTTCTCTTGTACCATTCCTTCGTCCGTATAAAAGGTAAAATGTTCATTGACCGTATCTTCATATTCATCGGATTGTATCGTCCACTGATAAGGAACACCCTTCACGTATCCCTCTTCGATGTACTGTTCCCGGAATTCTTCCAGTCTTTTGCGATGATGCATATCGAATATCAGACGTCCATGATCATTCAGATGTTCACATGCACAACAAAAGAAAGCATCAAGTTCATCTTCGTAAAGATAATTGATCGAATCACATATGCACAATACCAGATCGAACTTTCTTCCCAGATGATAATCCGTCATATCGAGAAGCAGATAATCTCCGTCATAATTTGCTTTCGAACATTCCTTCATCTGCGGTGATATGTCGCTGGCTGTCACCTCATAGCCTTTTTTCTTCAGAATGGAAGCCATGACACCGGAACCGGACGCCAGTTCAAGAACAGTATGAAACGGTTTTTCTTCGATATATCTCAGCCAAAGCGATAAAGCTTCTTCGTCCTGAAGAAGCTCATCATAGTATTCCGCTAAGGCATAATAATTGCCTACATTTTTACTGTTGGCAGATCCTTCCATAATCCTTCCAGATTGTAGTATTCCCTTTCGCCGTCATAGAAGACATGACAGACGACTTCCCCCAGATCGATCAGCAGCCATTTCGAATCATCGATATAAGAATGCTTGACAGGATATCCTGCCTCAAGAGCTTTATCTTCCACATTTTCGATGATGGAACGAGCCATACGATAATTACGTGCAGAAGCGATAATGAAATAGTCGACAAACGGCGACTGTTTACGGAAATCGATCACGACCATGTCGCTGCCTAACTTTTCATCGATCGCATCATAAGCGATTCTCAACAAATCTTTCATTCTTTACTTCTTCCAAATACCTCTTAACATCTTCATTCAATGCACGATAAGCCTTCATTAGATCTTTTTTCGCAATTGCAAGGATATCATCATCGATACCCCGCAACGGTTCTCTCTTATCGGCGATATACAGGATGATCGACAGTTTATCTTTCGACTCACAGATCGTATGATTGTATATCGCATTCAATATATCCTTATCGTGGAAATTGGTCTTCTCTTTTAAATAATACTTTGCAGCCCAGCTGTGATACGCTCCCTCGATGCCATTGATCTTATCCGGATCATAGTATCTCAGATACTCTTTCACCAGTTCTTTGCCTTCTTCGTCAGGGAACTTGCATACATCATGTAAAAGCCCCGCCATATAGGCCTTGTCCGGATCGACACAGTGGTATTTCGCAAGATCTTTACATACATTCGCGACCGAAAGAGAGTGCTGGTAACGCGACTCCTTCAGATTCTTTCTCACAAGCGGTTTCAACAGATCCGGATCATTCAGGATCTTTTTTCTGAGCTTGTGATCGAGCCTCATGAAATCATTAAAGGAGATCCCTTCCGTATTCATGGCAGGATGATCTTGCGCGGTCTTGCAGGCTTATAAAGAACGATCGTCTTTCCGATCGTCTGTACCAAAGATGCCCCGGTATGAGCACACAGTTCGATCACGACTTCATTCGTCTCAAGTTCACAAGTCTTCAATATTGAGATCTTCACCATTTCTCTGGCCTTGAGTGCTTCATTCAATGACCGGTAAAGATTCTCGTTAAGACCGTCTTTTCCGATCTGAAAGATCGCTTTCTCATTTACTGCCAAAGCTCTCAG
>CADBND010000090.1 GCA_902795875.1 uncultured Erysipelotrichaceae bacterium | reverse complement strand
TGGATAGCAAGACCTCTGTGAACGGTATCTTAGAGATTATGGAAGGCTACGGCTTTATCCGTAGTGCCAATTATCTTCCGGGTGAGAGTGATGTCTATGTATCACCGGCACAGATCCGGCGCTTTAATCTGAAAACCGGTGATATTCTGAATGGAAATACCCGCGTTAAGAATCAGAATGAGAAATTCGGGGCGTTATTATATGTGGAATCTGTGAATGGTTTCCATCCGTTAGAGGCAAGTAAACGACGCCCATTCGAGGAGCTGACCCCGATCTTCCCGGACGAGAAGATCCGGTTAGAACAGCCGGGCTCCGGTATTCCTATGCGGATCATTGATATCATAGCACCGATCGGCAAAGGTCAAAGAGGTCTGATCGTTTCCCCGCCTAAGGCGGGCAAGACGACGATATTGAAGGATATCGCACTGTCGATCCTGCGCAGCTGTCCCAATGGCCATCTGATCATCCTTCTGATCGATGAAAGACCTGAGGAGGTCACTGATATCAAGGAGATCGTCAGGGGAGATAATGTGATGATCGTCTATTCCACTTTCGATGAACAGCCTTCGAAGCACAAATATGTCTCGGAAATGACGATCGAGCATGCGAAGAGGCTTGTCGAGGCGGGGGAGGATGTCTTCATCCTTCTGGATTCGATCACCCGTCTGTCGAGAGCTTACAATCTGACGGAACCTTCTTCGGGTAAGACTTTGTCGGGTGGTCTTGATCCCAATGCCTTATATATGCCGAAGCGTTTCTTCGGGGCAGCAAGAAAGACAAGGGAGAGGGGTTCCTTGACGATACTGGCTACCGCTTTGGTGGATACGGGTTCCAAGATGGATGATGTGATCTATGAGGAATTCAAGGGGACTGGAAATATGGAGCTGATCCTTTCGCGGAAGCTGCAGGAAAGAAGACTGTTTCCGGCGATCGATATCCCCAAATCGGGTACCAGAAGGGAGGACCTGCTTCTGACTCCGGATGAATTGCGGGCTGTCAATATCATCCGCAAGGATGTCCTCGATTATAATCGGGATGATTCTGTGGATTCTCTGATCGATATGTTTATCCGGACCAGGAACAATCAGCAGTTAGTTGATATCTTAAATAAAACAGGGTCGTGATCAGATCACAACCCTTATGTTGTTTACGGGTTCAAAGTCGATGACTTGGACCTTTTTTATATAGTCGGCGATGATTTCGACGACATTGACCTGTATTTCTTTGAGCGTTTTGGACATCGCCAGCATCTCAAAGCCGCTTCCGCCGGCTGCCCGGTAATTGTTTATGCACAATGTGAAGAGATCGTCTTCTTTGACAGGGATACCGTTTCTTGTGAGTTCAACGATCCTATTTCCGACAGGGTTGGATACCTTGATCGTATATTCTACTCCGTCGAGCATGTCGTAGTTGTGGAACTGCGGCGTGGGGAAGTCGTTGCTTTTTTCGACGATGATCTTTCCATTTTCAACATCCCAGAATTGGGCACAGCGTTCCAGGTATTCTTTCAGTGTCTTTCCGTCTATCTGTTTCACGACCAGGGTGTTGGGAAAGACGTATGTCGATACCAGATCCCGCATCGTGATCTGTTTTTCGAAGCCTTTGGCTCTTAAGAAGAGGGCGTTGGCACTAAGCTGCGTCCCGCATCTATCGTTGCATACCATGTTGAGGAAGGTGATGACTTGCGATTTGTGCAGTCTTGCGTCGTATTCATCCGGGATCCTTAAGTCGACATTGGTGCTGCCCAGAGGAAGATCGAGCCATTTCTGACAGGCATCTTCTTCTTCCTGGAAGGTCTGCAGGATATCTTCGTCGGCGATATTGTCGACATCGATCAGGGAAGGCGTGATCTTTCCTGTTTCCGTGTCGATCTCGACATAGGAGAGCTGTCTGGCGTCTGCTGCACTTTGCAGGTAGACGGTGTTTTCAAGTGTACCGATCATTTCCCGGTGCTGATGACCGGTGAAGAGGACGTCGATGCCTTCGATCTTCGTACAGATCCGGTAGGCTTCATTTTCACCGGTATTCTTTTCCGTCCAAAGTCCGGTCATCGGTTCCCGTTCAAAGCCGCCGTGGTAGACACCGATGATATAGTCGGCTTTTTCTTTCTCTTTGATCTGCTTGACGATGTCTTTTGCGGTATCGAAGGCGTCGAGGAATTCAAAGCCTTTGATGTTGTCGGGTTTTTCCCAGTTGGGTATGTATTGGGTGACGATGCCAAACAGAGCGATCTTTTTTCCTGCTTTCTCTACGATGTGGCAGGGCTTGGATAAAGGTTTCCCCCGGTAGAGGATATTGGCGGAGATGCAGGGCATATCAAGGCCGTTCATATAATCCTGCAGGACTTTCACGCCGTGATTGAAATCGTGGTTTCCGAGGTTGAAGAAATCGTAGCCGACCATGTTCAGGGCTTTGATGAAGGAGTTTTCTTTGTCGCTTCTTTTTTCGAAGTGGAAGTAGGCGAAGGGCGATCCTTCCAGGTTGTCGCCGTTGTCGATCAGGATACTGTTTTCATCACGGAGCCGCCGTATCGTATGGGCTGCCTGGCTCAGACCGCAGTTTCTCCATTCGCCTGTGGCGTAACTGTATGGGTAGATGCAGGCGTGGATGTCCGTCGTCAGCATTATCTTTATTTTTGACATTTTCTTCCTCCGATATGCGTTTTTCTTTCAAATCAATTATATCTTATGCGTGAAGGGGGAAAATGGGGATTGGGCAGATGCAGGCGTGAACGTCAGTTGATAGAAGGATCCGGATCTCAGACATTTTCCACCTCCTCGAAGACTTCAATGACTTTTCTCAGGTAGGTCTTTCCGTCAACGCCGATCAGATCTCTGCCGACGGTGTTCTTAAAAGTCGTGACGACTTCCTTGCCGCCTATTTCGATGAGCCTGGCTTTGAAGAGGAAGTCTTCCCATCTGGCAAAGCCAAATCTGGGTCTGGCGAAGAAGCGCGTGTAGTTCCAGTAATGACCGTAGACCGTCTCGCCTTTCCGGGTCTTTAAGGCCCAGTCACAGTTGCCGACTCCGCAGCCCCAGTGGTCGGAACCCCGGATGACACCTTCTTCGCTGTACCAGTAACAGCTGCCGGAGGGGGATTCGAAGTCAGGTTCCCTGTCGGGTCTTTCACATTCATCGAATAGGACGATGGTGTTTTCGAAGAAGTTGATCTCGCTGGCTTTTCCGTCCTGAAGATCCTTGTAGAACTTCCTGGCACTTTTGAAGTATTTCCCGCCTTTTGAAAAGCTCACTTCTTCATTGATGTCTCTTTCTTTGAGCTGAGTGATCAGTTCTTCCTGTCTCATGATGAAATCTCCTTGTCATCTTTATTATATCCCACAGAGGTTTGGCCTCTTTCTCACTGTGCTAGAATAAAAACAGAAAAGAGAAGAGCAAATGCGTATTGATCCAAGATTCAGGAACATTCAGAATTTCCGCGATCTAGGCGGTCTTGAGACAGATGACGGTTTTCGGGTCAGAAAGGGACTGTTTTACCGCGGTGCAGGTTTGGGTTATTTCAGTGAAGAGGAATTAGAGGAGTTTTCAAAGCTCGGTATCCGGACGATCATGGATCTTCGCAGTTCCATGGAGATGAAAGAGCTTCCCGATCCGGAGATAGCAGGTGTGAGATTCATCGCCCATGACGGTCTTTCCGTGGAGGGTTCGGAAGATATCGACTGGTCGCCTGAGGGAATGCGCAAGATCGGCGGTGAGGCTGATGAACAGCTGGCGAAGATCCGGGATTATTACCAAAGGATCGCTTTCGGCAACCGGACATATCAGATCATGATGAAACAGATCGTGGATGGGGAACTTCCGATCTATTTCCATTGTGCTACCGGAAAAGACAGGACCGGTGTGGCGGCAATGATCATCCTGCTGGCACTGGGTGTAAGGGAAGATCAGATCAGAAACGATTATCTATTAAGCAATGTATTCCGCAAAAAGATCCTGGAGGATTCTCTGGCAAAGGTGGCGGATGTCGCAAAGGATCATCCGGAGATCAATGAGCTGATCACCATTCAGGATGGCGTCCTGGAGAAGACATATGAGACCGTAAGAAGTTCGATCTTGGAAAGATACGGGACTTTTGGGGAATATCTGAAGGCGGAATTCTTTCTGGATGAGGATACGATCAAAGCCTTGAAGGACAGGTGTCTGGAAAGGATAATGTAAAGGTTTACTGAAAACAATAGCTTATCTTTTCAGCTTTTGGGCTTTAGAAAGAGGCCGGTTTAGATTATAATAACTATGTATAAATCTATGGATTTATAGGAAAAGGAGAGAAAAATGAAAAAATTACTCAAAGTGATTTCCTTACTGCTCGCTGTCCTGATGCTGGTAGCTTGCTCCGGCGGTAGCGAAGGCGGCAACAAGGAAGAAGGCGGCTCCGCTGCTGAGATCATGATCTGGCACACTCTGACTGACCATGATGAAGAAATGCTTCAGCAGATCGTTGACGCATTCAATGCTGAACATGAAGGTGAATACCATGTTACGCAGGAAACACAGCCTCTGGATGGCTTCAATGCCAAGGTCTATGAAGCTGTTACCAACGGCGTAGGTCCGAACCTCGTATGGCTGTTCCCGAGCACGGCTCAGGATTACATCGATGCAGGTCTGGCTCTGGATTATTCCAAGTATTTCACTGATGCGGATTACAAAGACCGTGTAGCACCTGGTGTCTACGCTGCTTCTACGGATTACGCTGATGGTGGTCTGCATGCAGCTGTCTGCACACTGACTGGTCCGATCATGTTCTACAACAAGGAACTGCTTGAGAAATACAACCTCGAGATCCCGACGACTTGGGATGAACTCTACAACGTCTGCAAGACTGTAGTTGATGGCGAAAAGGCTGAAGGCAACGACATCATGGGCTTTGGACCGGATGACGATGTCACATTGAGCGTTATCGTTATGGAACAGCTTGGCTTAAACTACATCGCTGACGACAACACAGTTCCGAACTGGACTGATGAAAAATTCATCAACTGGCTGAACTGGTGGAAAGAAGCTGAAGACGGCGGTTACTTCATGCTGAAGGATCCTGAGGGATACCATTCTGGTCCGTTTGGCAACCAGCAGTACTTCTGTTACATGGGTTCTTCTGCAGGTATGAACTACATCACACCTAACGGATTCACGATCGTTACCGGTCCGGTTCCTCAGGTTGATGGTGGCAAGACTTACACTGAGATCACAACACGTGCTATGGTCGGTTTCACAAAGGACGAAGCACAGGATGCCGGTGCAGCTGAATTCGTAAAATTCTTCACGAAGGCTGAAAACAACCTGCCGTTCTGCCAGAAGTATTCTGCTTCTACTCCGTTCTCTGATGTTGCAGAATCTGCAGAGTACAAAGAGTACTTTGATGCAAGCATCGCTCAGCAGGCTTTCTCTGAACTGCTTCCTGTTTCCGGTACTCGTAAGTCCGTCAAGGGCAGCGGCAGTGCCGATCAGGCTCTGAAGGCTGCTGTTGAAAGCATCATCATCGAAGGTGCTGATGCCGCAGAAGCTATGGCGAACGCTCAGACGATCGCAAACGCAGCTTTAGCTGAATAACACGTAAAAGGAATTTAGGATGAGAAATAAGCTCTTTGTCTTCATGTTGGATGCGCTTTGTTCGTCTGATCTGGATCAGATGAGAGAACTGCCCAACTTCAGATGGATGTTTGATAAGGGTTCATATATCCAACATGTGGAACCCATTTATCCGAGCTTTACTTATCCTTGTCATTGTACGATCATTACAGGGAACACCGTGAATCATCACGGTGTTCCTCATAATGCGATATTGGAGGTCGAGAATCCCGACGCTCCGTGGTATAACCAACGTGCAGATGTAAAATGTCCAACGATCTTTGATTATGCGAAGAAGGCTGGTTATTTTACATGTTCACTCAGTTGGCCGGTATCGGGTAAGGCCGATATCGATCTGAATATGCCGATGATCGTTCCTCCGGGGTATATGGGGGATCATCCGGAACAGTTCCTGGTCGATAATGCTTCCAAGGAACTGATGGACAGGTATTTCTGGAAATACGGTCGTTATCTGATGGGAAAGGACAGGAGCCTTGATCTTTATACGATGGCTCTGGCTCCCGATATCATCCGGGATTATCATCAGCCGGATGTGATGTTTGTGAAGATGTGCGATCTCGATACAGCCAGACATGTCCATGGCGTCTATTCGGAAGAGGCGAAGGAACAGCTTAGAAAGCACAATTACGAATTCGGTGTCCTTCTTGAAAGCATCCGCAGGTATGGGGATATGGAACATACCAATTTTGTGATCCTGGGCGATCACGGTCAGCAGGATATCACGAAGAATATGAATGTGAATATCCTTTTAAGGGATGCGGGTTTCATCCGTTGCGATGAGAACGGAAAGCTTGTCGATTATGACGCTTACTGTCATTCCGTTTCGATGTCTGCCTGGATACAGCTGAAAGATCCAAATGACACGAAGATGAGAGAAAAAGTCTACGATTTCCTGAAGTCTTTAAGGGACGATCCGGAATATAATATCGGTTATCTTTATACCAAGGAAGAGGCCGAAGAACTTTTCGGTCTTACAGGTCCGTTGGATTTCGTGATTGAAGGAAGGGAACCGATGTCATTCTCCAGCACGTTGGCGGGGAAAGACGCGTTTGAAAAATATTTGCAGCCCGGACAGCATTCTTCCGTGGCTTCCCATGGTCATCTGCCGTGGCGTGATGAGACGACCACTTTCCTTGCGGTCGGTCCGAATGTGAAAGAGAATGTGATCATCGAGAGGTCCAGCATGGTGAATGAAGCGCCGACGATGACGGCGATGCTGGGATTGCAGATGGAAAACACCGACGGTGTCGTTTTGAAAGAACTCATCAAACAATAATCTATTGTTCTTATAAAGGAGGAAGACAATGAAAATACGCCTGGAGAATATCGTCAAACGGTTTGACGATAATACAGCAGTAAATGACTTTTCTGCTGTAATCGAGTCAGGAGAGCTGGTGACGCTTCTTGGTCCTTCGGGATGTGGCAAGAGTACCATGCTGAACATGCTTTCCGGTATTCTTTACCCGACCGAAGGAAGGATCTATTTCGATGATGATGATGTCACTTTCGTTTCTCCGGAGAAGAGAGGAATAGGTCTGGTCTTCCAGAACTATGCTCTGTATCCGCACATGACGGTCCTGGAAAACATCTGCTTCCCGCTTGAGATCAAGAAGGTCCCGAAGGCTGAGAGGATCGAAAGAGCGAAGAAAATGGCGGAACTGGTTCATGTTGACGGCATGCTCAACAGAAAACCGGGTCAGCTTTCCGGTGGTCAGCAGCAGCGTGTTGCGATTGCCAGAGCGCTTGTCAAAGAGCCTCGTCTGTTGCTGCTTGATGAACCTCTGTCCAACCTTGATGCACGTCTTCGTATCGAGATGAGAGAAGAGATCCGGCGTATCCAGTTGGAGACCGGTGTTACGACGATCTTCGTCACGCACGACCAGGAAGAGGCGATGTCCATTTCCGATCATATCATTCTGATGAAACTGGGTGTCTTACAGCAGTATGACAAGCCGCAGTATCTTTATGATCAGCCGGTGAACTGTTTCGTTGCCGACTTCTTAGGCAATCCGCCGATCAACAAGATCGAGGGTGTCGTAAGAGATGGCAAGGTCTTGCTGGGTGAAGAGGAAGTCGATTCGCAGATCCGTGTCGACAACGTACCGGATGGCAAGAAAGTCTTCCTGTCATTCAGAGCGGAAAGTGTCATCTTAGACAATAAATCTCCTTTGAAGGCAAAGGTCGTCATGACTTCCGTCATGGGCAAAGAGATCATCACTTCCTTCATCCTGGGCGGAAAGGAAGTCCGTGGTTATATGAATTCCGATGTCGAACTTGAAAGAGATCAGGAGATCGGTATTTCATTCAAGAAGTCCGGCGTATTCGTATTTGATTTTGAAAGCGGAGAACGTTACTTATGATAAAGAGACCTTTTTTCGAAAGGATCAAGCCTCTTTTATACCTGTTGCCTTTTATCATTTCGGTAACGCTTTTCACGCTCTATCCGATCGTGAACGTCATCCGAATGTCTTTCCTGGAAGGCTACAAGTATCTGACCGGGGATTATAACGGTGTTGGTCTGGAGAATTATGGGAAGGTCATCGCCGATCCGTATTTCCGGCAGGCTTTATCCAATACGTTCCGATATGTGTTGCTGGTAGTACCGATCTCGACAGTTATCGCGATCGTACTGGCGACCCTGCTGAACCAGAAGATCCGGTTCCAGTCTTTCTTCCAGACGGCCTACTTCCTGCCGATGGTCACATCTTCTCTGGCGGTAGGTCTTTCCTGGAGATTCATGTTCAATGACAAGTACGGTATCATCAACTTCGTCTTAAGCAAGTTCGGTGTCGATGCGGTGTCGTTCTTGTCCAAGTCGTCCGGTAACTTTATTGCGGTCGTCATATTCGGTATATGGTCGATCCTGCCCAATACGATCATCTTACTGCTGTCCGGCTTGCAGAACATCGACCCGCTGTATTACACTGCAGCGAAGGTCGATGGCGCCAAGACGCTGAGGATCTTCTTCCGGATCACCGTTCCATTGCTGGCACCAACGATCATGCTGGTGGTCATCATCAATTCGATCAACACGTTCAAGATGTACCACGAGCTGTTCCCGTTGTTCAACGGACCGGGTGTTGCGTACAACCTGTTTACTGTCGTTTACTATATCTACTACGAATTCCGTGTGCTGACGCCGCCGAAATACGGACTCGCTTCCGCGGCAGCCGTCATGCTGCTGATCACGGTGTTCCTGTTCACAATGTTGCAGCGTGCCGTACAGGCATGGTCTAGAAGGGAGAGAGGCGAAGATGTCAAACCGGCCAAGAGACATAGAGACGCGCTCAGATAAGCACGTAAACAAAGAACCGTTCTCCTTCGGAAAGGTACTGATGTATATCGTCCTGTTCCTTGGAGCTTTAGTGATGATCTTCCCGTTCTACTGGATGATCACCGGCGCTTTCAAGACCTGGACGGAAGTCAATCTGGTTCCACCGACGCTGTTCCCGGAGAATCCGCTCAATTTCGATAACTTCATTTACGCTTTCAATACAGCACCGTTTGGAAGATACTTCATCAACTCCATGCTGGCACTGCTGGGTTGTATCGTGACCTGCTCGTTCACGACGATCCTGGCGGCATATGCTTTCTCGAGATTGCGTTTCCCGGGTAGAGAGTTCATCTTCTCACTGCTGCTGTCGCTGATGATGGTCCCTTACGAGATGATCATCATCACCAACTACCGTACGATCGTTTCCTGGAAGCTGCATGATACGATCTGGGCACTGATCTTACCGTTCATGTCTTCCATCTTCTATACTTACATCCTGAAGGGATTCTTCGATTCTGTTCCGGAGTCCCTATATCAGGCGGCAAAGGTAGATGGCTGTTCTGACTGGAAGTATCTGTGGAGAGTCATGGTCCCGATGGCCAAGTCTTCTCTGGCTACGATCATCCTGCTCAATGCGATCGCTACCTGGAACTCCTTCCTGTGGCCGATGATTGCGACCAACTCCAAGGAAGTCCGTACATTGCCGTTTGGTCTTTATGCATTCATGACCGAAGGCGGTCAGCGTAATGAAAGAATGATGGCTGCTTCAACGATCGTCGTCATTCCGATGATCATCATCTTCCTCTTCGCAAGGAAGTACATCATTTCCGGTATGTCACGTGGCGGTATAAAGGGCTGATAATCGGAATAAAAAACGATACAAAAACGACCATGAGATGACCATGGCCGTTTTTGATAGTCAGATGATATACAGATAGATCATCAGAAAGTGACATAAGGAACCAAGCAGAACAAATATATGGAAGATCTCATGTTCGCTCCACTTGTCGTTGATCCTGATCTTCAGGGCATAGATGATCCCGCCGATCGTATAGAGGAGTCCTCCGAATAGAAGGAGGAAGAATCCCGGACCGTTCAGGGCATGATAGATGTCTTTGATCCGGATCAGGGCAAGCCAGCCCATGGATATGTATAAGATGGAAGAGATGTATTTGGGATGATCGATCCAAAACAGTTTCATGGTCATTCCCGCTATGGCCAGGATCCATATCAGTAACAACAATGCCTTTCCGTTTTTTCCAAGCAGTATCAGACAGATCGGGGTATAGGTCCCGGCGATCAGGAAGAAGATGGAGATATGATCGATCTTTCTTAGGATCTTCATTCCTTTTTCCGGAAGTAAGAATGCATGATAGGCGCTGCTGGCACCATAGAGGACGATCATGGACAGACAATAGATACTTAAGCCCACCATGATGACGATGTCGCTGTGTCTTATCCCTGCTTTTGATAAGAGAAGGGGCGTGGAAAATATCGAGAGGATGAAACCGATGAAATGGGTCAGGGTAGAGACCGGATCTTTGATATGGGAATAGGAATTTGGATCTTTCCGATAGGCCTGTAATGACAGTTCACTCATGTTTACCTCCTTGTCTATGTACCATAATGGTTATATAATAAACCTGTGAGAGGTTTTTCAAAAACTTCTATAATCATATTATAATGTATCAAAAAACCTGTCAAGAGTTATTAAAAAACCGATTGGAGAAGCGATGAAGAAAAAAACGGAAACAAAGGATCTGAAACAGTTCAATCTTCCGACTTATAAGGAGATCCCGGCAGTCGGCTTGTATCTGGATCAGACATCCAAATATATCAATGAATGTCTTTGCGGTCTGGATGATATGGAGATCACCAATTCGATGATCTCCAACTATGTCAAGAAACATCTGATCGCCAATCCCGTAAAGAAACAGTACGGAAGAGACCAGATCGCCTGTCTGCTTTTTATTGCGCTGACGAAGTCTTCACTTTCCTTGGAGGATGTGCGCCATCTTTTTGATCTGCAGAAAGAAAAGTACAGTTCAGAAGAGGCTTACAGCTATTTCAGGGATCTGTTCGATGAAGTCTACAGGATGCAGGATGTAGGATCCTTTCAGAAAGAAAAGGGGGATAAGGGTCTTCTTCAGGATATCGTTTTCAATGTCGTTTCCAATATCCGTCTGCATGAACTCCTCAAACAAACATTTTCGGATGTGAAATAATCGTAAAATAAGACTTTTTTAACAAATGTAAAAAAGGATAGGTGATAGAATTAAAATAATAAGGGGAATAAATAATATGTTTTCATGGCAACATTTTGTCTGGCTGGCGATCTCATGTGCACTTATTGCCGGCGCACTTGTTTTGTATAGAAGGAAGAGACCTTCTTTCAACAAGGTACTCAATTACTGTCTTGTGATCTGTTTCCTGTCGGAGTTCACAAAAGTCTTTTCAACGATCGAGATGGTCCCGTCAGCGGATGGCAGTATCATCTATCCGTATATTCCGATGAATCATCTGCCTTTCCATCTTTGTTCGATACAGATCCTCATGATCCTGTTTGTGCGTTTCACAAAGAATAAGGGAATGAAGGAAAACTTCCTGGCTTTCATGTATCCGGGTTGTGTGCTTGGTGCGCTTTCGGCTCTGGCGATGCCTTCGATCTTTTCCACCAGTATTACAGTAGATCAGGCTTTCACGCATCCGATGGCATACCAGTTCTTCATCTATCATTCGATGCTGATCATATTGGGATTCATCATCGCTTTCTCAGGCGAGGTCGAGTGGACCTGGAAACACTGGCGCAACTGTCTGATCATCATTGCGGCGATGGGTTTTGTATCGCTGTATGTAAACTCGATGCTGGCACAGCCTACCTATCTGAACGGTACCCTGCAGCACATCGATTTCTGGCCAAACTTCTTCTTTACGTATCAGAACCCTCTGGGGATCAAACTGACACAGCTTTGGCAATGGCACGTGTATCTGCTGATACTGGCTGCGGTCGTGACGGTACTGACGTTCTTCTGTTACCTTCCGGTCATTCGCAGCGCGAAAAAGAAAAAAGCATAAAGAAAAAACTGAAGGAATGTTCCTTCAGTTTTTAGTTGGGATCAGCCTAACGGGATCTCCACGACTTCTGCCATCTTCATGAGACAGCTTTCGATCTGTCCGGAGATCTCTTTGACCAGTCTTTCCGAGATCTCTTCGTTCTTTTCCTGTTCGAGTTTCTCATAGAGATTGTCCTTGACCTGCTGGGAGATCGAATCCAGACGGGCTTTCAGGTAACTTTTGGGAATGACTTTTCTTACCGGTGTCGGGATGTTGGAGTTTAGCAGCATCTCCTGCATCTTGTCTTTTCCAAGTGCCAGTATCAGCAGCGATACGACAGCACCGGCGATAATACCGGGCAATCCGTTGGCGATCAGGGCGACACCGCCTCCTCCGCAAAGCAGTCCGACGACGATGGAGATCGTCGCGTCGATCAGCCAGGTGATCTCTTCAACAGCGAAGAGGTTTTTGGCTTCCACGTTGATCTCAATGTCGGACATCGACAGGAAGGAATTGAGAGAAAGGGAAGAATAGGGTACGTTGTGTCTTACGCAGATCGGCATCGTGTATTCTTCCAGTTCGTAGGCGACGCCTTTGAGCCATTTGGCTACCGGTTTCATCAGGAGAGCTCTGGCTTCGTCGGTATGAAGGTAGGTATCGATCTGTTTCTGCATGATCGGATCGATATCGGACAGTTTTTCGATCGTGCCGTTTCGCCAGTCTTCCGAGATCGGAAGGGCAACGTTTTCCAGTATCGGTCCGACCATCGTTTCCACGGCGTCATGATAGAGTTCGCTGATGTGGTTTTCAACGATCTGTTCGACAGTACTGGAGTCGATCAGACGGCTGATCTCTTCCTTGAACTGTGCGAGTTCATCGTCGATCTTGCCGCACCAGGAAAGTCCCGAGGCAACGGAGAATTCCGGCTGGGCGGAGGAGATGACGACCGCGTCAGGGAAGACTTCGCGGCACCATTTGCGGATGACGGGCATCTTGGAGACACCGCCGGTCAGGAATATGAGTTCGGGTTGTCTGTCGAGGATCGCTTCCTTTGCCTGATTCAGGGATTCCATGAAGACTTCCTTGAATGACTTATCTTCAAGCCGTTCGACTTTCTGGTTCAGGAGCCTGTCGGCGATATCTTCATCGATCCTCAATGTGAATTTGGTGGGAAGAAGGCCTTGATGGATGGATATGGATTGGCTGCATACGTTGTCTTTCCAGTAATCTTCATCCGAGAAGTATTTCTCTTTCAGTCTTCTGGCCGCAAAGTCGCAATAACTTCTCCAGGGTTCGCTTTCTTCAAAGATCTTGCGGACCTTCTTTTCATTTGGGGAGGCTTTGATCGATTCTTCAAGAAGGATCTCGTCCATGACACCGCCGCCGAGGAAGACTTCTCCTCCGGTCTTGAGCTGTACTTCTTTGCCGCCCATGATATAGGCGAAGTCGGTCGTTGATGATCCGATGTCTACGACAAGGACCGGCTTATTGAGAATATCGTATCCGACCTGCAGGTGTTTGGATTGGCAGGCGGAGACAAGAGCAGCTCTGGATTCCGAAATGATCTTTGCGGGTGGGAAACCGGTCTTTTCAAAGATGGAGCGGTATTCTTCCCTGGCGATCCTGTCCCAGCCGGCAGGGCAGCCGATATAGAAGCAGCAGTCTTCTCCCTGTATGAGCTGGCCACTGAGATAGAGCTGTCCCAGTACACCGGAGGCGAAACTCTTGACGTCTTTTGCGGCTTCCGGGTCGATCAGAAAGCGGCTCTTGAAGCGTTCTTTTCTTTTGATCGCATCGGGGTCGTAACAGGCTCCTTCACCGATCAGAAGCTTGCCGTCTTTCAGAAGGGCATAGGCTGTAATAAAACTTTTCGTTTCGTTGATCGTGAGGATCTGCGGTTCGATATCTTTGGTTTTGTCGAGTCGGGTGATGGCGCTTTCCGCATCACCGAGATCAAATCCGTAAAAGCGTTCCATATCTATTCTCCTGCTGCCAGACCTTTACGCAATACCGTATCGCCGATCACCAGTG
>CADBND010000089.1 GCA_902795875.1 uncultured Erysipelotrichaceae bacterium | reverse complement strand
GCCGTATAGACGAAAGAACCCCTTGGCGAAACTTCATAGACGAAACCCGACACCAGCGATCCGACGATCGTACCGATGTTCGAGATCGAATTGTATATGCCGACGACCGAACCCGAAGACTTCCGCGAGAACCCGTTCAGCATGGACTGCAGTAAAGGCTTGTATACCGCGTTGAAACCAAAGAACACGACATTCAGTATGATGAACGGCGTGACCTGTTTGATCAGTACGATCCCGATCATCATGACCAGACAGATCATCAGCACATAGATGATGGAGACCCGGATATCCGTCTTATTCATAAGATAGGTACAGATCGTTGAATTGGCGATCAGTGTGATGATGCCTACACCTCCCTTGAGATAACCGTTATAGGAAGGCGGAAAGCCATACTGATCCTTTATGAAATAATTGAAACACTGTTCGTAACACGTCGCCGCAAAACTGGTAAACATGCATACCAGAAGGAAACTGATGAATACGAGATTCCTGTCTTCCTTCTCAAGAGAAAAAGCCGACAGAGGATTTGCCTCCTTCAGAAGATCCTTCCATACCAGTTTCGATCCTTCTCTCTCCTTATCGGCCAGAAAGATCCAGTACAGGATACCGATCAGCCAGATCCCCGCGACTTCTGCGCCTAATGTGAATTCCAGAGAAATATCACCCAGTACGCCTCCGATCAGATAGCCAAAGGCGGAAAAGATCGCAGACACCGTCGCATAAGCTGCCAGTGCACCGCCTTTATTGTCCGTTTCCGCATTATCCAGAATGTACAGGATGTGCGAAACACCCAAGCCGGCAATGAAGACACCCGCAAAAGCCCGCGCCAGTATCACGTTCAGGACATCCTTCGCCAGAAAGAAGAAGTAGAGCTGACCGAAACCGTATCCGATATAACAGATCACCAGGATCTTTGCGGGACCATAGCGATCCGCCAGTTTTCCAAAGAAAGGAGAAAACAGGAAGATCGGTGTCGCCATCGCCGCAAACGCCACACCGAACATATAATCCGGAAGCGCAAGATTCTTATAGAAAGTCGGTTCTACCGGATGGGCAAAATTCGCAACCAGAAAGTAGATCGCACTCAGGATAAGCAGACGCGTGACAGACTGCTTTCTCGGCATTATTTAACGAGGTGGAAACGGTCCTGTCTGCCAGCCAGGAAATAGACCTTGCCGTCTCTTACCAGAACATCCGTCTCCGCACCGAAGGTCAATGTGACGCCCCAGCTTTCGACCGGACATTTGACATTGAGCTCGAGAGAATAAGCCGTATTGTCATACATCGGATAATCGCCCGTTCCCGGAACGCCGCCCTGTTTGTCCCAAAGACCGATCGTCGGACCGGCCGCATGACCGTTGAAACCGATCGGATGGGTATACAGACAAGGAACGATGCCTTCCTCTTTCGCCTTCTTCAAAGAAGCAGCCAGGATCTCATTACCGGTCCTGCCGATCTTGAATTCACCCAAGGTGATGTCCTGGAAACGGTTGACCGTAGCCATGACCTTCTTCAGTTCTTCCGGTGCATCCGTCTCACCCTGTTTCAGGATGTAGGCATTCTCTTGCGTATCAGTACACAGATTCAGATAACGGAAACCGACATCACAATGTAAGATATCACCCTGACGGATGACTGTTTCTCCTTCGACCTCACCGATACCGGCTCTTCTTACAGAAACTTCATAATCAAACCAGGGACGGAACCCCAGATCAACTGTCTTCTGCATCATCCAGTATTTGACATCCTCGTTAGTCGTGACACCCGGCAGGATGACCTTGGACGAGAAGGCTTCTGCGATCATCGCATGCGCTATCTGCATGATGCCGTGATATGCATCCATCTCTTCATCGATCCTGGTCTCCATCCAGCCGACGACGACATTCTCTGCGGAAACGACCTTGGCCTTCTGTTCGTCATCGAAGACCTCCATCATCTCTTCATAAAGTGTATGGCTTAAACCATCCGCAAAAGCGAAATTCTTCGACATATCCAGACCGATGACCTTCGGGTTGATCTCCTTGAGGACTCTGGCCAGACATTCCATCTGTGTCTCCCCTTCGCCACTCTGTTGGGTAACAGGAGCGTTGGGATTCAATATCCGGGATTCGCCCCAGGACTGTCCCTTGGGATTGGTCCACATCGGACGGTAATATTCGCCGATCACCGGGACCGGATGTGTCAGAGACATCCTGTCGACCGTTCCGTCTTCCTTGAGATGGAAGACCAGGATGGTCAGTCTTCTTGCGGTGATCAAAGAACGCGGTGCCAGTGTCCAGAAGACCGGCTCCTCGTTGTATTCGTTGTTGCATACGACCCAGCAATCGATACCGCTGCGCTTCATGACGACAGGCAATACCTGATCAAGTCTCTTTACCAGCCAGGAATCCAGCAGTTTGTCCTGCTGACGGTAGTTCAGGATCTTTGGCTTCAGTTCATCAACGCTGGGTACATCCACGATAAAACTTTCTCTTGAGATCTCCATTTACTTTCTCTTCTCCATTTCTTCCAATACTTTTTCCTTTATCTGATGATATGCTTTGACGGGATCGTCGTTGTAGACGATGTTGCGGAACAAAGGAGCGATCTCCATATCCATCTTCGCCTTATTCAGACGTCTCTGTATGGAAGCATCATCGTCGCCATAGCGCTCCGTGATGTGCTTTTCCAGTTCCTCAAAGCTCGTAGGCATGACATAGAATGCGATACTGTCAGGCAGGTTCAGCTTGATCCCGCCGACACCCTGTGCCTCCACTTCGATCAGTACGTTCTTGCCCAGATTGACCAGATAGTCGATCTGTGCCCTCGGTGTTCCGTAATAGTAACCGTTGAACTCCGTATACTCGAGGAGCTCCTTGTTTTTGACGGAATTCGCAAAAGCCTCATGCGAAACGAAATAGTAATCTTTTCCATCTACTTCGTCTTCCCTTCTCGGTCTCGTAGTCTCCGAGATCGAGAAGAACAGATTGAGATCCTTGTCTTCCAGCAACAGATCCCTGATCTCCGACTTACCTACCGAACTGGCACCACTTAAAATGATAACGATTCCTTTCTGCATATCGATTGCCTCCTTATCTGCACGCTTTTATTATTTCACAAAGCAGGTTGTATGAGCGATCAAACGATTCAAGATCCAGTTCCTCATCAGGCGTATGGATATAACGTGTGATCGGACCGAAACTGATGATATCGATCTCAGGATCAAGTCCCTTGAACACACCGCATTCACAACCGCCATGAGCCGCCGACATCTCCAGCTTCCTGCCGTTTTCCTCACAGACCTTTCTGAATATATCCCGCATCGGCGAGACCTCGCTGTAAGACCAGCCCGGATACTTGCCTTCGACTGTATGTTTGAAACCGATCAGCTCACAAAGTACAGCGATCTGATCGAGCAGATCATCCGTATTGGAATCCAGAGCTGCCCTGACCAGTGTCTGTACCTCCACTACATCATCACGTGTCGTAACGACACCGACATTGAGAGAAGTCGTCGTCAGACCCTCGATCACCATCGAACGGTTCTTCATTCCGTTGGGAAGCAGATATAACATATCGATGACCGCTTTGGAATCTTCCGCAGACATCTTTTCAGCACATTTTGTCTTTTCGACTTCTACCTTGAATCCCGCATCGGAAAACTCCAGTTCCTTCCAGATCTTCTTCTCCGTATCAGCCATGAAGGCTTTGATCGCATCGAAGTCTCCCTTATAAGCCAGAACAGCCTTCGCCTCTCTGGGGATGGCGTTGTCTTTCATGCCGCCATTGAAGGATACAAGTCTCAGATCGAAACCCTTGCGCTGTGCTTCCTTGATCATACGGGCAGCGATCTTATTGGCATTGCCTTTCTCAAGATGGATATCACCACCGGAATGTCCGCCGAGAAGCCCCTTCACATTCAATACCAGGCAAGGATCATCGTTCATCTCATACAGCACTTTACGGGTGATGACCGAGGTACCGCCTCCGGCACTGGAAAGCAGTGTATGACACTCTCCTCCGCCATCGAGCGAGACCATACGATGACCGTGTACATCTTCCGGTTTCAGTTGTGCCGCTCCAAGTAAACCGATCTCTTCCATCGTCGTAAAGATGCAGGAAAGAGGCGGATGGGCGAGACTGTCATCTTCCAGTATCGCCAGCATGTAGGCCACACCGGTACCATCATCTGCACCTAATGTCGTACCTCTCGCCTTCAGAAGTCCGTCTTCCACATAAAGATCAAGAGGATCTTTCAGAAAATCGTGATCACAGTCGCCATTCTTTTCACAGACCATATCCATGTGTGCCTGCAATACCAGCGTCTCGCTGTCTTCATAACCCGGACTGGCCTTCTTGTCTATGATGACATTGAACACTTCATCCTGTTTGTATGCAAGTCCGTGGTCTTTCGCAAATTCCACGATAAAATCACTGAGTGCCTTTTCGTTTCTTGATCCGTGCGGGATCTTAGTGAGTTCATTGAACCAGTAACAGTGTCTCTTATTCAGATCAAATTCCATAATCATTACTCCTTGATATATTTGTTGAGCCAATCGGTGATCTCATCGAGCCTCTTGAGCCTGTGCAACGGTTTTCCATTGCGGGAAAGTTCATGATTCTCACCCTTGAATATGACAAGCTTCGTATCGATGCCGTTGATCCGAATCGGCGTATAGAACTGCACTGCCTCAGGAAGCGGACAGCGGTAGTCTTCCGTTGAATGGATAAACAGGATCGGTGTCTTCACGTTATTGACAAACTTGAGCGGAGAGATATCCCACAGTTCCTTCTCACACTTTTTCACATCGTCAAATTCCATCTCGATCGGGAAATCGATACCGTAATCGCTGACCGTGACCTCCGTGATCCAGTTGGAGATACTACGTTGCGAAGCGGCGGCCTTGAAACGGTCGGTATGTCCGACGATCCAGTTGGTCATATAGCCGCCATATGAACCACCCGTTACACCAAGTCTGTCTTTATCGATCTGCGGATATCTTTCCAATACCAGATCGGTGAAATCCATAAGATCTTCGTAATCGATCGAACCGTAACCTCTTCTCAGATCGCCAAACGCATTGCCTCTTCCATCCGAACCGCGGGGATTGCAGAAGAAGACGAAACAGCCTTCCGAAGCCCACACCTGCATCTCATGCATATAGATGGGACCGTAGGCACAACGCGGACCACCATGGATATCCAGCACCGCCGGATACTTCTTCTTCGGATCGTAATCGATCGGCTTGAGCACCCAGCCGTACACCTTCATTTCCTTTTCCAGGACAAGTTCTTCCGGCATTGCCACATATCTTCCGGAAAGGACCTTTTTATTGATCGAAGTCAATTGTTCAACAGTTTCTCCCTTGACCCTGTAGACTTCTTCAAGCTTCATGTCCAACATCGCGACGCAATAGACGGTCTTATCTTTTGCGACAACGAAATCATCGACCGTACCGTTACCGTCAAATACCGTTGTCAGCTTATCACCGTCATATCTGAACAGTACCGTTCTGTTTTCCTTGCAGGTGAGAAGATAGACATCCTCGCCGCACTTGTACAGAGACTTCGTCTTCCCATAACGGACATCGGAAAGCACCGCATTATAGAAGGAATACTCGCAATCGATCTGTAATACCATCTTTCCGTCTTCGAGAGAATAGAACTTGCCTGACTCGATCGCTCCCCAGTCTCTGGCAAACGTGCCCAGTACGATCTTCTTATCGCCGTAATAGAAGAGACGATAGACTTCCATCTTTTCGTCATAGAGCTTTTCGACCGCTTTCTTCTTGTGATCATATTCGTATACAGCTGACCACTTGCCCTTGAAGGTATCGAAGTCGACGCCTGAGAAAAGGACACGCTCATCCTTCACATCGTAATTTTCCACATCCATCGTTTCCGAAGTGATGCGTGTCAGACTGCCATTCCTCTTGGACAGTAAGAAGAGTGCAGACCGGTTGCCATTGGTGATACCGGCACCGTTATAACAGAAAGGATATTCATCGAAGATCACATAGTCTTCATTCTTCTTCCTGTTTCGGAAATAGGCCTTCTGATCCTTTTCGTCCAGTTTATAGAAATCGGGACAGGAACGGTTGATCGTTGCGCAAAGCAGATAGAAAGAGCTATTGAATTCACGGATATCATCGACATCCAGCGGCAGCGAAAAAGCCTTTGTCACCTTCCCCTTTTCATCGACCCAGTTGAAGAATGTGTAGCCCTCTTTCTTCTTCTTCATG
>CADBND010000088.1 GCA_902795875.1 uncultured Erysipelotrichaceae bacterium | reverse complement strand
TAAGCGAATTTAAGAAGATCACTCATGAAAGACCGATGCTTTCGCTCGGCGATGTCTTTTCCTATGACGAATTAAGAGACTGGTCAAAGAAGATCACGGATATCTATGGTCCGGTAGAATACTGTGCCGAATACAAGATCGATGGTCTGGCTATGTCTTTGATCTATGAGAACGGTGCTTTTGTACAAGCCGTTACCCGTGGAGACGGTATCACCGGCGAGGATGTCACCAGCAATGTCCGTACGATACAGTCCATTCCGATGCGTATCCCTTACAGGCAAAGATATGATATCCGCGGAGAAGTATATATGCCCAAATCTTCTTTCAACAGAGTAAACAGAGAAAGAAGAGCCAATGGAGAAGAGGAATTCGCCAATCCGCGGAATGCGGCAGCTGGTTCGATCAGGCAGCTCGATTCGCGTATTTGCGTTTCCAGAGGACTGGATGCCTTCTGGTATCACGTCCCCGATGACGTCAATTCAGATACCCATTACGGTTCCTTACAATACGCAAAACATCTGGGTTTTGTCGTAAATGAGACGACGAGTCTTTATAACGATATCGAAGAAGTCATCTCCTTCATCGAAGAGACGTCCAAGATCCGTCATGATCTTCCTTATGAGATCGACGGCATGGTCATCAAAGTCAATTCCTATGCCTTACAAAGACAACTCGGTTTCACTTCCCGTATCCCGAAGTGGGCGATCGCCTACAAGTTCCCTGCAGAAGAGGTACGTACCAAGGTGGAAGATATCTTCATCACAGTCGGACGTACCGGAAAGTGTACACCTAATGCCAAATTGACACCAGTCAAGGTCGCGGGTACGACCGTCGGTTTTGCGACATTGCACAATGAAGACAACATTTCCGATAAGGACATTCGTATCGGTGACACCGTCATTGTGCGCAAAGCCGGTGACATCATTCCGGAAGTGGTCAGAGCCATCAAGGAAGAACGGGATGGGACACAGGAACGTTTCGTTTTCCCGGAGAGATGTCCGGTATGTGGCGGGAAGCTCTACCGTTTCGAAGATGAGGCAGCACATTATTGCGTCAATACCGAATGTAAAGCCCGTTTGGTCTATTCCATCGCTCATTTCGCAGAACGTAACGCGATGAACATCGACGGTCTGGGTGAAAAGAGAGTGGAAGCTTTCTTCAATGAAGGACTTCTCAACAGTTTTGAAGATATCTATAAACTGCACAATCAAAAAGACGCCATCCTGCAGATGGAAAAGTTCGGTGTGAAGTCTTACGACAATCTGATCGAAGCGATCGAGAATTCCAAGGCCAATTCATTGGAAAGACTGATCAACGGCCTGGGAATCCGACAGGTAGGTGAGAAAGCGGCCAAGGTGCTGGCTGCACATTTCAAGGATATGGAGTCTTTGATGCATGCGGATATCGAGACCTTGAGTGCGATCCGCGATGTCGGACCGGTAACGGCAGAGTATATCGTCGATTTCTTCAAGGAAGAATCGAATGTTGATATGATCGAACAACTGAAGATCCTTGGTGTGAACATGAACTATATTGACACAAGCGTGAACACCGATTCAGTATTTGCCGGTAAGACAGTTGTTCTGACCGGAACGCTTGAAAAGTACTCCCGCAATGAGGCGACAGCTTTATTGGAAGATCTGGGTGCTCACGTATCCGGCTCGGTATCGAAGAAGACTGATTATGTCATTTACGGAAGTGAAACCGGTTCCAAGCTCGATAAAGCCCGTGCTTTGGGTGTGACGACACTGGATGAATCCGAGTTTGAGAAGCTATTATAAGTATGTTAGAATAGTTACGGAGAATTTTTATGAGCGAAAAAAGAGAAAAGAAAAGAATGTCCAGATCGGCGATCGTACTGATCGTCGGTCTGATCATCATAGCAGTCCCGATACTGATTTTTTTGGGCATCCTGGGTATTTCCGCAATGCAGACGGGAACACCGCGTGAAGGATCCCGTTTTGATGGAGATCTGGATCCGGCTATCACAAGTGAAAATGTCGATGCGATCAGGACCAAACTGGAAGCGATCTCTTCCGTGGAAGAAGTTGAGGTCGTTCTTGCCCAGGGGCAGATGCGTATCTTTATCGATACAAACGACAGTCTGGGAAGCGAACAGGTCGATTCCATTCTGACGAATGCCTATAATGCGGTCAATTCCGTTACGCCGATCAATACTTATTTCACAGCAACGGATTCCAAGAAGATGTATGATCTGCAGATCAATGTCTATACCAGTCCCGAAGCTTCGGAAGCCGGTACGGATGGCAGACAGTACAAACTCCTTCATAAGAATTCGGCGGAAGCTACTTATGGGATCGATGATCTTGCTCATCCGAAAGATCCGGCTCTGGCAGCGGAATTACAGGGCGTGACAACAAATACGAGTCCGGAAGTTCCTACTGAAGAAACGGAAGGGGAAGGCAACGAATAGACTTCATGTTCAACATGAAGTTTTTTAATTTATGAAGAATCAGATCCTGCGTTGCAAATGCGTTGATATGTCAGTAGACGGGCAGGGGATCGCCAGAGCAGGTGATCTGGTCGTTTTTGTAAAGGGAATGATCACGGGTGAAGAAGCAGATGTCAAGATCATTGCCGAAAAGAAGAACTATTCCTTCGGGATCATCGACAAGCTGATCGTTTCCTCGCCATACCGCGTTGTTTCGGACTGTCCGATCGCCTATAAATGCGGGGGCTGTGATCTCAGACATATCGATTATTCCTATCAATTGAAAATAAAAAAAGACGTTCTGGTCAACACGTTCAAAGGATACGCGGTAAAAGATATCGTACCCTGTGAGGAACGTTTCTATTACCGCAACAAAGTCCAGATCCCGGTACGTGATCATAAAATGGGTTTCTATCGCCGTTTTTCCAACGACATCGTAGAATTCGATGACTGTCTGATCGAATCGGATATCGCCAATCAGATCATTTCCGATCTGAAGAAGATCATGATCGGAAAGCCATGCGAAAAGATGATCCGCCATGTCCTGGTAAAACATGGCAAAGGGACAAATGAAGTCATGGTCGCATTCATCAGTAAATCATTAAACATCGACCTGAGTGATATCGTAGCTTATTTAAAAGAAAAATATCCTTCGATCGTATCGATCATCCTGAATCTGAATGACAAGGAAACCAACGTCATCCTCGGAAACGAAGAGAAGCTTCTCTATGGAAGAGATCATATCTTTGACATATATGATGGAATCAGAGTCAAACTGTCTTTGAAATCCTTTTACCAGGTCAATCATGAGATCATGGAAAAACTCTATAAGAGAGTGAAAGAAGTATCTGAAATCAGTGAAAACGATAAGATCCTTGATCTATACTGCGGTATCGGTACGATCTCTTTGTATCTGAGCCGTTATTGTAAACAGGTGACTGGTGTTGAGATCGTTAAGGAAGCGGTCGATAATGCGAAAGACAATGCGGTTATGAACGGTTTTACGAATAGTGAATTCATCCTTGCGGATGCATCGAAAGATATGGATGAGTATCTTGACGATAAAGATATCGTCATTCTCGATCCGCCCAGAAAAGGCATCAGTAAACAGCTCATCGATTCCCTTATCGCCAAGAATGTGAAAAGGATTGTTTATGTATCTTGCAATCCTGCGACCCTTTATCGGGATCTCGAGCTGATGAAAAAGCATTATGAGATCTCTGCAATCGAACCGTTTGACATGTTCCCATATACCGTACATGTGGAATCTCTTGTTTCTTTGAAAAGAAAGGTCTAGTCCGATATGAAGAAATGTCCGCTTCATGAATTCTGCGGCGGCTGTGACTATCAGGGGATCCCTTACCCGCAACAATTGAAAATGAAACAGGAGAGGGTAAACTCTCTTCTTTCGGAATTCGGAAAAGTCTCTTCGATCATCGCTTGCGAAGATCCGTACAATTATCGAAACAAAGCGCAGTTTTCTTTCGGGTATGACGAAAAGGGGAAGATCATTTCCGGTTATAACATGTCCGGAAGTCACAGGATCGTTCCGGTCGATGAATGCATGCTGGTGAATGAAGGGATCAACAAGATCTATTCTTCTGTTAAACGGATCATCATTTCCAATCATATATCGGTATACGATGAAAGAAGATCGAAAGGATGCCTCAGACATGTCCTGATAAGGAGCACGTCTTTAGGTGAATACATGGTCGTATTGGTGACAGCCTCCGCTTTTCTGATGAAAAAAGAAAAGATCGTGAACGATATCCTGAAATATAATCCTGAAGTCAAGACGATCATTCATAACATAAATGAAGGAAAAACCTCCGCTGTTCTTGGAAAAAGAAACATCATCCTGTATGGGAAGGGATATATCACGGATGAACTGTGTGGAATGCGTTTTCGTATCTCACCATCTTCCTTTTATCAGGTCAACAGGATACAGACGTCTATTCTTTATGAGAAGGCCATTGAAGCTGCCGAAATGAATAAATATGATACTTTGATCGATGCCTATTGCGGAACAGGAACGATCACACTTTCCGCATCAGGATATGTAAAGAAGGCGATCGGTATCGAAGCAAATCATTTCGCGGTCAAAGACGCAGAGATCAATAAAAAGATCAATGATGCAGGGAATTGTGAATTTGTCTGTGAAGATGCGGGAAGATATGTGGATCTGCTTGCAAAAAGAAAGACACATATCGATATCGTGATCATGGATCCGCCCAGAGGCGGAAGCGATGAACGTTTCCTGTCTTCTGTAATGAAAATGGGACCGGAAAAGATCATTTACATTTCTTGTAATCCCGTAACGCTGAAAAGGGATCTGCATGTTTTGAAGAAGCACTATGATATATCTATCATCCAGCCTGTCGACATGTTTCCGTTTACAGAACATGTAGAGACAGTATGCTGCTTGTACCACCAAAAGAAAGACTTCATTTCAGTGCCGTATGAGCCAGAGAATGGTGATTATTTGAAACAGCTGAAATGAGATTGTCGGATCAGTGTGCGAGGTGAAAGAG
>CADBND010000087.1 GCA_902795875.1 uncultured Erysipelotrichaceae bacterium | reverse complement strand
GAAGCGACACAGTCAGCATCCATATCCTTATGACCGACGATGATGACGTTGGAAGACTTGCTGATGAGGTCTTTGACGCTGTTGGCAGTGACTCTGACTTTGGTCTTGGATTGTTTCTCACGGGCTTCGGTCGTCCCTCCAAAGAAGGAAGCATCTCCACCCGCCATACGGATGGCCACCTGATCGCCGCCTCTGGTGAGAGCGAGATCGAGCAGTTCTTCTGCGATCTCATCGAGTTCCTCGTAATCGTCGCTTCCTCCGGCAAAAGCCATGGAAAGCGTGACATCCACATCCCCTTCCTTGGCGATCTTCCGGACTTTACGCAAGATCGAGAAACGGTCTTTCCGGATCTTCTCAAAAGTCACATTATTCATGATCAGAAGCATCCTGGAATTCTTCAGTGTCTTATAGACGACATTCAGATCGCGGAAATAGTCGATAACAGCTACTTTGATGTTTGTATTGACATAGGCCAATTCGTCTTCCGACATATTGACCTCATCATAATTGTCGTAATTCAAAAGTCCCAATACCGGTGCATCCTCTTCAAGTTTGCGGTCCAGGTCATATTCGCGGGAGATGTTCTTGAACGTCAGAACAAAAGCGTTGTTGATCTTGCGAACGGAAAACTTCTCATCGTTGATGATGACGATCTGATTGTTTGCTTCGTTCTTCAGCATATCCTGAAGTTCCGGAAGCCAGTTCAGTACCTTCTCCCCCAGATGATTCATATTCCGTTTCATAAAGAAGTCGGACATGAAATTGATCTCGTAGTTCTCATCGTAAACGATGATGCCGATATCCCCATGGGAAAGCACTTCCTTATAGGAAAGCTCCAGCTGATTCTCGATCTGCTTGTTGGATTCATTCTTGATCACGTCCTGGGAATAATAGACCAGGAAAAGAAGCAGGACAAAAACGATCGTGATGATCATCGGAAGCACGATATTTACTGAAAAAAACAATCCTAAAACCGCCAGTGCCAGAATAACGCTTATGACGGTAACGATCGTCAGTGCTGTGATGAAAGTCAACCGTTTCATTTCTGTATCATCACCCTGCTTTCCAGAAAATTACGTAATGGACCTGCTCCATACAAGAATCCCATTATGACCAGTGCAAAGAAAAGACCGGGTACGAAGAAACAAGCCAGTACGACCAAGCCACCGATATTGCGACGCAAAACGATCACGCCATACAGGATCACAAAGATGTATCCGTAGTAAAGCAGTATGATCACACCGATGATCGACAAAGTCACCATGATGTAATAGAGCGTTTCATTTGAAAAACGTCCCACGAAGAAAGAAAGACTCGCCATGATCAAAGCGGCATAGGCCAATGACGGAGACGGTTTCATGTCAAACAGGTTCATGGTTCCGAGATCTTTGATCTTGAACCGCTTCAGAACGAAGACTGACAGAAGATGGATCAAAACGCCTTCCATCGCGCCCATAAGGACTGTGGAGATAACATAGACGATCGAAAGGACCTTTCCGAAATCAAGCCCAGCCAAAGAGAAGATCTGGGAATAATCCATGCCTGTGATACCTCCGGCTTGTGTCATCGCAACCTTGAATTCCTCAAGCATCTGTGCGACCGGGAATCCCAAAAGCGGGTAGATCACGAACGTTGCCAGCAATTCGCCGAAAACATAAGTGATGATTGCGATCATCAGAAGCCTTCTCTTATCCATCCCCCTCTTAATCCCATAGGAATAGGAAAGACCGGTCAAAACACCGACCGGGACATAGATCAGATAGGTAAACTGGAAGTTGCCCAACAGGAAAGAGATGATCAGCAGCCCTACGCAGAGCATCAGACCATCCTTGAAAGTATGCATGGTGGTATACATGATGATCACTACCGGCATGATCAGAACGATGATCTCCGTGAACCAGTAGGCAGTCATTCTGTCGATCAGGATGAGAGCACCGACGATCGCCAGCATCATCGCACCCTGAGTCAGTTTTTTTGTTTGATTCATATCATTATTATAAAATAATCTGTTGGAGATACCAACAGATAAAAGAAACCCCCGCTTTGCGGAGGTGTTGGATCAGTCTGCGATGTAAGGCAGTAAGGCCATCTGACGAGCTCTCTTGATCGCCGTCGACAGCATCCTCTGATATTTGGCGCTGGTTCCGGTAACACGTCTCGGAGTGATCTTTCCGTTGGGAGAGATGAACTTCTTGAGCAGCTCTACGTCTTTATAATCGATATATTCGATCTTGTTCTTGGTGAAGTAACAAACTTTCTTATATCCGACTCTCTGTTTTCTAAAAGCCATTGTGAATTCCTTTCTTAATCTCAATAAAATGGTAGATCATCGCTTGAAATATCAAACGAAGGAGTATTGGAGAAATCGCTCTCCGTATTCTCATAGCCCTGATCGGTACTCGGAGTGAATGTCGGACTCACATTGCTGTAG
>CADBND010000086.1 GCA_902795875.1 uncultured Erysipelotrichaceae bacterium | reverse complement strand
TATCCATAAGGAAGTGGATGAAGAAAATCATAAGACGAAGTATGTCAGAGACTTTGAAACATCAAAGCCAAATGAGAAATGGTCCACGGATGTATCAGAATTTCATATCCCGGCAGGAAAGCTCTATCTGGCTCCGATACTCGATATGTACAACGATGAGATCATCGCCTACGACATCTCGGTTAATCCTGATTTCTCTCAGCAGAAAAGGCTGCTGAACAGAGCCTTTTCAAAGTTTGAAAGTCTGAAAGGTCTCATATTCCATTCCGATCAGGGCTGGCAATACCAGATGGAACCATGGCACAAGGCTCTGAAAGACAGAGGCATCATCCAGTCAATGTCCAGAAAAGGCAATTGCCTTGACAACTGTCCGATTGAGAACTTCTTCGGCAAACTTAAGAACGAGATGTTCTATGGACATGAATATGAATTCGGATCACTTGATGAACTGAAGAAAGCGATCGAAGAATACATAGAGTACTACAATACAAAACGCATCAAAGTCAAATTAAAAGGCCTTACTCCTTGTGAAGCAAGGCAGCAGGCCTTATCGTTGAGTTAACTTAATTACTTGTCCAAATAATAGGGTTCACGACACAGGCTCGGACGGTCTTTTTTGTATTATCTTATCCTCTGTTTTCCAGAGAGCGGCCGTATTCTGCGACATGGTAGAGCAGGTATTTCTCTACAGCATAAAGTAACCATGTCAGGTTGAGTGTTCCCATGGAGCTTCCGACAGAGGCACCGTTGACTCTGATCGGTGCACTGACGATACTGATAACGATGGAAGCGAGGATACCGACGATACCGCTTATGATCTCCATGCGGGCAGAAGTCTTGAGGCTGTCTACACATAATTGAGAGAACGGTCTTTCATTCTTGCATTCATCGAGAGCCGTTCTGGTCTTCAGCGTGCCATACAGTGCAAGTAAGATCGAGGCCAGGAAAAAGACGACCGTCACCAGCATGACCGGTTTCATGGCGTCCAGCTGTTCCGGTGTCAGGTTCGTCGAATCGACAGTGATCATGTTACCGGGCACATTTGTGAGTTCAGAGAAGTTGCCCATGAATAGAAGAGCGCAGGCAGCGATCAGCATCGATACAGCAGCGATCGCTTCAAAGACCAGTGTAAAGGTACACAGAAATTTCAAAAATCCAGCAGTTCTTTTCATATACTTATCCTCCTGTTATTTTCATTGTATCGCTGTTTTTCATTGCTGAAAAAAGAATCCGATAATCACTGTTTCAGATCGCCGTTTTGAATATGTTCCTTTAGGATGGAATTGGTGACCGCAAAGAGTTTCTCTGATCCCAGTGCTGTCTTGTTTTGGCGGGCATAGACTGATCTGACATCGACGTCGTGTTCTTTCCAGTCTCCGCCGTTGTTTGAGTGATTGAGGAGCAGTGGCTGGAAATTGTCCATCGCATGTGCGAATCTGGATTCCGGTGTTTCATAGGCTTCGAATTCATCGAAGAGAGAGATCATCTCTTTCTTCTGATCTTCCGGAAGCAGGGAGAAGATCCTTTCCTTGGCGGCTTCTTCTCTTTCTTTCTGGCTCTTGAGTCCTTCCTCGTCATAGGCGTAGGTGTCCCCGGCGTCGATCTCGACGATGTCGTGGATCAGAGTCATGATCATGACTCTGGCGATGTCGACCGGTTCATTGGAATACTCCTTGAGCAGATAGGCCATGATGGCCATGTGCCAGGCATGTTCGGCATCGTTTTCTTTTCTGCCATGTCCGCTCAGACTTGTCTGGCGGAAGATGTTTTTTTCTTTGTCGATCTCCAGGATGAAGGAGAGCTGTTTTTTCATTCTTTCGTCCATATCATTCCCCGTATTTCTTTTTCCATTTATCCAAGACGGAAAGCTTGCTTTGATAGTTGCGGTAGGCCGGATGAGAAGTATCCGTGTTGTTCGGTATCAGTTTTTCGCTGTCTGTCACCATCGATGTGAGCAGGGACAACAGCTGTTTTTTCACATCACTGTCCTGATCGAGTCCGATGGAGAACAGCTCCGGCACGAATCCGAGTGTGGATGCGGTGTAATAGAGTCCGTCGAAGTCATTGGCGTTGGCGTACTTATCTCTGAGCGGTGTATTCCTCTCGTTGGTCAGATAGACCATGACGATATCTCTTTGGGGATCGATCATCACCAGAGTTCCCGTCCAGCCCTGATGACCGATCGTATCGGGTGAGGCGGATGAGCCGTAATACCAGCTTCTCTGATCGTCTCCCTGTCTTGCCCAGCCAAGGGCGGAATTGGCTGTCCCGATACCTGCCGGAGCAGTGAAGACATCGATCACGTTGCGGTCGAAGAAGCGGTATTGTCCATAACCTCCTGTAAACATGACATAGGCAAGTTTGGCGAGATCTTTCGCGCTGGCAAACAGTCCCGCATGTCCGGATATGCCGTTCATGCTGTACCAGGCTTTTTCGTCATGGACTTCACCTTGTAATGTGTATTCCCTGACGCCGGGGAAGTCGATGACTCCGTCTCTGGTGTTGCCGTTTAATTCCGTGGCGGCACAGTCGTCTTTTTCAAATCCGTTTGAAAGCGGATCGTAGCTGATGCGTTTGAGTTCAAGGGGATCGAAGAAGTTTTCTTTCAGATAGGTCTGAAGGTCCTGTCCGCTCACTTTTTCAATTAGGAAGCCTAAGACCATGTAGTCGACATCGGAATAGAGATATCTTGTCCGGGGTTCATATTGTAAAGGCGTCTTGAAGATCGCTTCAAGAGTCGCCTCTTTTGTTTCCTCACTGTGATCGCTTCCGCTGTAGAGAATGTTGTAGGCATCTAAGGAATAGATCTGACTTGGCGCATCGACATAGAGATTGAAGTAGCGGGGATCCGGCGGGAAGCCGCCCTGATGTTTCAGAAGATCTTCGATCGTCAAGGATGCCTTCCATCTTTTCTGTGTTTCCAGAGAGACTTCTGTTCCGAAATCGTAAGAGAAGTCTAATGTATCTTCGTAGAAACCTTCGCCAAGATGTGATGCGATCGTATCGTCTAAAGAGACTTTGTTTTCGCTAACCAGTTTCTGAAGAGCGTAGTTGACGGAAAACATTTTGGTAAGGGATGCCAGATCATACATCGTGTCATCGTCTGCGGGTACAGGATCTGCGATGCGTGTGCCGTCTTTTTCGTAGGAATTCAAGGCTCCCTAGGTGTTCGTGTAAATGAGTTTTCCATGCCGGATCACTGCCAGCTGGGCACTCGTGAATCCGTATTCGATGTCGGATGCAATGATATCAGATATAAGTTCGAAGGTCTCGGGATGGAATCCTTCCTGAACGAGATCGCCTTCTATCAGTTCGGGATAGGGGACACAGACTCTGACGTTTCCTTCTCCGATGATATTGGATACTTGGAGTGTATTGTTTCCGTTGATGGCGATATTGCCATATTCGATCTGATAGGTCTTTCCGGTTTGGATCTCTTCGACTTTGTGCGAATCGATGTAGAGATCGAAACTTTCCACAGACGGATCGCTTTCCAGATAGAGGATGCCCTGACCGGCATATCCGAAAAAGGAAAGCGTGGAGTTCATGGCGAGGGTATCGTCGATCTCTGTCAGGCGGTCGGGGAAGGATGCTTCCCTGAGCCATTGAAAAGAGGGAATGCTTTCCATTTCTGTGATCGTGAAAGGTCTTATCTCTTCGGTCGTCTCTTCCTTTATTTCATCTTCTGTTTCTTGTTTCGGGCTGCAGCCGGAAAGAATGAGGAGAGCGATCAGGAGGAGGGTCATATTGTTTCTGTATCTTGATCTCATATCTAAATTTTACATAAGATCGGGATGACTGTGCTATAGTTTGAGTATGTATGAGCTTTTGGCTGCAAATATACTGACCGTCGCGGGTCAGTTGGTGGCGATCCATTCATCTACGAAAAACGATAAGAAGCAGATTCTGAAGCTGCAGTCTTTATCCATTCTTCTGATGATGACTTCTTCGATCATCTTGAAGGGATACAGTGCGCTGGTGATCGATGCGCTTGGACTGAGCAGAAACATCCTGTCTTTCTTTTCCGTTTCTTTTAAGGGACTTCCTTATATATTCATCGTTTTGTCGATCGTTTTCGGTCTGTATTTCAATAATCTGGGGATCGTAGGTGTTTTTCCGATCATCGCCAATGTCGCACAGTCTCTGATCTTTTTAAACAGAAGGTCGACGACAAGACATATCCAGCTGGTGAGCGGTTTTGCGGCTTTGTGCTGGGCGGTATATGATTTTGCGATCATGGCATATGCGGGTGTTTTCTTCGATGCGGTGAGTTCATTCTCTTACTTCTACAACGCTTTAAAAAAAGATAAAGAAAATTAGCACTCTCCACTTGACATTGCTAAAAAATTGATCTATAACATAATTGTACAAGGAAATAAGAGAAGATCCTAAGGTTAGATATAGAATCCAAACCCTCCATTCCCTTGCTTGGAAACATAGTTCATTCATATGAACAATGAAGAAAAGTAAAGGAGGTAAATGACTATGTTAACACCTAAAGTATTTGAGGAGAACTTATTTGATGATTGGTTCAGAAACTTCGATCTGATGGATCGTGAGATGGAGAACATGGACCGCAAATTGTATGGTAAGCATTCAGGCAGAGAGATGCTGATGGATGTCAAGGAGAACGGCGATCACTATGAAGTGGAGATCGATCTGCCGGGCTTCAAGAAGGAAGAGATCAATATCGAACTGAATGATGGCTATATGACCGTTACGGCGGCTAAGGGACTGGAAGAAAATGACAAGAACGAGAAAGGAAAGATCGTTCGTCAGGAAAGGTATTCCGGTACGATGTCGAGAAGCTTCTATGTCGGCGAAAGTGTCACCAACGAAGAAGTCCATGCCCACTTTGAAGATGGCGTATTGAGGCTGTCCATTCCTAAGAAGGACGAAGAAAAGCTCAGCAATCGAAACGCCATCATGATCGAATAAAAAGTGATATGAAAACGCAAGGTACGATCTGATATGTACCTTGCGTTTTTTCTTTCTGTTTTTTTCTTTCAGTTATTTGACTCTTTTAACTTCGTCGCCGTAGATCGTCTTCCAGTCATCTTTCATAGAGATCGGGATCCATCCGTTTTCTTCACATGCTTTAAGCATACTGGCGGCTTTGTCGGGGTTGCCGTTTTCTCTTTCCGTGTCATCGCAGCACAGCATGAAGGCCATTGCCTTATGCGGGTTGTTGCTGCAGGTGTAAGTAGCCATGGAGTAATCGCCTGAGGAATTGCCGAAGGATAATACCGGCTGCATACCGATCTCCTGGGCAATGACGGCGACCTTGTTCATCTTCAGGTTTTTGATGATGAATTCGCCGGCAAGGATGAGTTCATCGTCGCTCTTGAAGTTGTAGTCGAGGCCGTCATCCTTGGTGTTGGCACTGCTTGTCGTAAGCAGTTCGTCGGATCCGATGATCTGGTTGGCGGGTATGTGCATGAAGGATAATCCCTGCAGGGCACCTCTTAAGATCAGTCTGTCGGTTCCGGATACGATGTAGGTCTTGAACTGGTTTTCCTGCAAGAACTCGATGATCTCGACCATCGGCAGATAGAAGGCATCGCCTCGGTTGAGGTTGGTGTAACCGGGTGAAGCGGTATGTCCGTAGGCATCCACGTATTCATAGAACTCTTTGACGCTCATTCCGGCGAATGCGGATGCGACGCCGCGTCCGTGCAGATAATCGAGTCCGGAAGGATAGGATCCGGTGTCGATGAATTCCTGGACCTTTTCAGCTACTTCAAGTTCGAATTCAGTTGCTTCATGATCAGGGTCTTCCAGTACTCTGTGCATGAACAGCATATGGTCGAAGTAGACCGGATCGGTCTCACAGAACAATGTTCCGTCAAGATCGAATACGGCGATCCTTTCTTCGACAGG
>CADBND010000085.1 GCA_902795875.1 uncultured Erysipelotrichaceae bacterium | reverse complement strand
GAGACTTGAATATCTCAAGTTCAATCCGCGTGAGGACGAGGAAAACATGCTGGTGATGTTAAGAGCGGACAGAGTCTATGAAGAGTCTCTGTCTGAAGACAGGAAAACGATTGAAAAACTTATTGAGGAACTGCAAAAAGCTCTCGATGAAAAAAACATCATGATGATCGAGATCAACAAAAAGAAACTGACAGAACTTCTCGATGAGATCGAAGATGGAAAAAGCGATCAGTTCATCGCTTAAAGACCGATCAGCACTGTCAAGCAAAAACAGCCAGGAAATGATCGACAAACATCAGCAAAAAGCTGGTGTTTTTCTTTATTACCGCAGCAACGATCACAAAAAACACAAATTATTGATAATTAGAGGATATCCTTTTTTATTCAAAAAAGATATGTCAGTAGATAAATGATTTAAGCTTATTGGATCAGTTTTACTGATTGAGACTGATAGTTAGTAGAACTGTTTATTATACTCTTTAACAGTCCTGATAAGTGATAAACCATTTCTTTCATAATATCTGCGGCCAGCATCATCAGTCGTCATAAAAAACATGCGATCAATATTGTTTTTCCGCATCTGATCAAAACTGTAATTGAGCAGAACAGAGCCGATACCTTCATTCCTTTTGTCTTTGGCGATGCCAATAGGACCGAACCTTTCTGGATTGCCATCAATCGCACGCATTGAAAAGCCACAGATGCGATCGTTTTTATCAATGACTAAAATGATGACATCTTCAGCTGTCCGATTGCGCATTGCCAATAGTGCATTTCTTTTCCAGCCGCCGCCGAATTCGTTTTTTAAGAATTCCAGTAATTCCAACGCTCGTGAATAATCGAAGTTAGTAAAACGATAGCCTTTTTCATTCAGCAATTCCATCTTTTGTTTTATTTTTTCGTTTAATCTGAAACCGCTGAGATCCATACCCATCGAATAATGATAATTGCCGCTTGTATAGCCCATCTTCGCAAAGAATCCCTTTGCTTCAGGGTAGTTTTCTTCATCAACGCCACCGAAGAAATAATTGGGCGAATAGGCTGCCAGTATGATCTTTTGGACGCCGCGTTCCCGCAGACGAGTCTCTACCTCTTTGTATAACCTTGTGCCGATTCCTTGCCGCCTGTAGTTTTTGTCAACAAACATGACGCTGATCCATCCGGTATCTTCCTGCAGACCTTTCTCCATATATGGAAACTTTCTCTTGATCCCCAATATATAACCGACGAGAGCTTCGCCATCCACTGCCAGAAGGCAGAGTTTCGGATCAAAGTTTTCATCCAGCAGCACCTTATCGCGATAGATATTGATATTTATGGGATCAAAAAACAACGCTTTGTTCCATAAGCTGATGACCTGATCATCATATTCCTGGGAGTAATCGATGTATCTCATATCGCTTACATAATAATATAGAATCGTTCAAATAGGGATAATAATTCTGATATAGATAAAAACTAAATCGGAAAGAGTTTTGAAATAGGTAAAAGAATTATCTAATTAGATCAAGCATTAAGAGAAATTATAAAATATCATAAAAATGTAAGGTTTCGAATCTGTTAAAATGGAGGTGTTAATTATGAAAAAAGGAATTGCTTATCTGTTGCCTAATAATGCCAAGTACAAAGAAATGATCGATTACGATTATCGTTTTTTATGTGCTTTTAAAAATAAAAAGGAAATGCCGTCATCTTATTTAAAAGGCTATGAATGGAAGACGACCAAGCTATATCGAAAAGCTCAGGCAAATCAGGATACGATCTGGAAGAAGTACTATGAATTCCGTTTAGAGAGAATGGAGAGAAAGACGGGTATTAATTTTGAAAACAACATGAGCATAGGCAAGGGCTTTATTATTGGCCATTGGGGAAAAATCGTATTGAACGGTAAAGCAAAATACGGAAACCAGTTTTTTGTTACTCACAATGTAACGATAGGAAGGGATATCCGTGGAAAAAGAAAGGGAACGCCGACGTTTGGCGACAGAGTCGTTGTTAGAACAAACTCGACAGTTGTCGGCAACATACATATTGGAAACGATGTCCTGATTGCTCCGAATACATTTGTCAATTTCGATGTCCCTGATCACAGTATCGTCATTGGCAATCCGGCAACGATCCATCATCGGGACAATGCAACGGAAGGTCATCTTCCTGAGATGGAGATCTGATGAAAAACAAGGTTGCTTTGGTAACCGGTGCAGCAAGAGGCATTGGCTTAGCCTGCGCAAAACTGTTTATTGAAAAAGGATTGAAAACGATTGCCGTTGATATTGACGAAGATGAACTGAAAAAAGTCAAAGAAGCAATTGACAGCCCTTTGCTGGAATGCTGTGTCTGCGATGTTGCAAACGAGGACGCAGTTAATGCGCTCTGTAATGAAATGCTGGAAAGATACAAGGCTGTCGACATCCTTGTAAATAATGCTGGAATCTTCCGTTGTGACCGAGGTCCTTTCAGCGAATCAAAGAGTGAACATTGGCGCAAGAAAATTGACTGCAACATCTATGGAACTTTGTTTTTTACCAGAGCCCTGATCGGCGCGATGATAAAACAGAAAGACGGCCGGATCGTGAACCTTTCTTCAGTTACGGCAAAATATGGAGCCAAGAATATGGCTGATTACGCCTTGACGAAAGGCGCGATTGCTTCCTTTACCAGATCATTGGCTAAAGAAGTCGGTGAATTCAATGTCAGGGTCAACAGTGTTTCTCCTGGTAATATTGAACCAGATGACCGCTATCCGGAAATGTCTTATCTGAACAGATCGGGATCTTATGAAGAATGTGCCAGACTGATCGTATTTTTGTGCAGCGATGAAGCTTCATTTATCACGGGTGAGGATTATGTCGTTGACGGAGGCAGAAAGAAAATTTAATTATGAAAGTCTTGGAAGATTTGAGGTTTGAAAAAGTCGCCAGACTACTGGTCAAGCATTATAGAAAAGGCGACATCAGGCATATCCACAAGCGTATGTACAGCGGTTTTGTTTTCTGTCTGGGTGGAAAGACAATGTTTAAAAGTGCCAGCCAAACGATCGAGATTGATGAACATCATGTAATGATGGCACCGAAAGATTATGACTATGACGTCATTACTGAAGAAGATGCGACAAATCTTATCGTTGATTTTGTTCTTTCTTCCGGTTTTTATGATCAAATGTATGTGTTCGAGATCAATGAAATCCAGTCTTTTCTGAAAACTTATCAGGTCATGGAAAAACAGTATCTGTTTTCTTCCGCTTCTCACGAACTCATGGGCCTGGCCAAGCTTTATGATTTAACAGCAAGGATAAACGGCTATGGCAAGATCGACAATCGTTATAAGGCGATCGAAGCAGGCGAGAGATTTTTAGAAGCAAATGTCTATGATCAAAAGCTGAATATCACTGATATCGCCAAGGCAGCAAACATTTCAGAAGTGTATTTCCGTCGATTGTTCAAAGAAAAATATAATATGTCACCATACGAATATATTAATGACATAAGGATCAAAAAAGCCAAAGACGCTCTCTTGTATGATGATGACAATATTTCAGAAATAGCCAGAGAATGTGGCTTTTATAATATTTACACTTTTTCCCGTGCTTTCAAGAAGACAGTCGGTCTTTCTCCGAGCGAATTCAAAAAGAAGCATATTGTTTCGGAATAGTTAAATATAATATCGTTTCAAACATTTAATAAGCCGTTTGATAGCTCTTATAATTAAATTAAAGCAGGAAGTTTGGCTGATCGACTACTATCGTTTTCGGTAAAGCCATATGACCTGCCAGAAGTACTCATTTAATAATTATATTAGAAAGGGGAGAAATTATATGAGTGAAAAATCTCTGGCTACACTTATTATTGAAGCCTTGGGCGGAAAAGATAATGTCGTAGCTGTCGAGAACTGTATGACCCGTTTAAGAGTTTCCGTTAAGGATGGCTCCAAGGTCAATTCCGAAATGCTTAAAGGCATCAAGGGTGTTATGCGTGTTGTCGGCACCGATACCAATCCGCAGATCGTTGTTGGTCCAGGTGTTGCGGACACTGTCTGTGAAGAAATCAAAAAAATGCCTGGTATCAAGCTCAGCGTTAATACGGAAGCTGTTATGACCAAGAAGTCAGCTACCGGTGTATTCGCAATCTTCGCGAAAGTATTTACACCGCTGATTCCGGTTTTTGCTGGAGCAGGTCTGCTGTTTGGTATCATGAACATTTTCAAGGCTTTGTGGAACGTTAATCCAAGTTTGACTATGTTCAATCCGAATGAGTCGACTTTCATGTTTGCTTTAAACGTTCTGGCAAGCACTTTCTTCTCATATCTGAACATTGCTGTTGCTGCTAGTGCCGCCAAAGTTATGGGCGGTAACCCATATCTCGGTCTGGTCGCCGGCGGTATCATCATTAACCTCGGTGCTCTGGCTGGTACAAAAGGTTTGTTTGGCGTAACGATCACTAATGGCCGTGGCGGTACTTTAGCTGCATTGGCTGCTGGTGTTCTGATCGCTACCATTGAAAAAGCTGTAAAGAGCAAATGCCCTGATGCTTTGAAGATCCACATTCCGCCTCTTGTATCCATTGCTGTTGTCGGTCTGTTAACAATCTATATCATCCAGCCAATTGCTGGTATCATTGCTGATGCTGTAACGAATTTATTCTTATGGTTGCTTGATACGATTGGTCCGTTTGCTTACGGTGTCATCGCCG
The DNA here is from genome assembly GCA_902795875.1 of uncultured Erysipelotrichaceae bacterium. Lineage (GTDB taxonomy): Bacteria > Bacillota_I > Bacilli_A > Erysipelotrichales > Erysipelotrichaceae > Colivicinus. The sequence goes on along the minus strand of CADBND010000085.1, from coordinate 11,660 downwards.
CTTTATTCCTGCCTTTAGTCATGACCGGTATGCATCATGGTCTTTCTCCGGTTCATACGACTTTCATTGAACAATTGGGTTATACTCCTTTGTATTCCTGCTGTTCTTTGGCTGGCGGCGGTCAGGTAGGTGCTGCTCTTGCACTGTTGGTTAAGTATAAAAAGGAACAGGGCGTCAGAGAAGCGTGCTTAGGCGGGCTTCCTGCCGGTATCTTAGGCATTGGTGAACCGCTGATCTTCGGTGTATCTCTGCCTTTAGGCCGTCCATACGTCACTGCATGCTTAGGCGCTTTCGTCGGCGGCTGTGTTCTGGGTCTGTTCCCTGGACAAGGTGCTATTACGATGAATGTTTCTGGTATCCTTGGTGGTCTTGTCAACACCAGACCATTAGCTTACTATCTGGCATATGCTGTATCTGTCGCTGCTGCTTTTGTTATCACGTATTTCGTTGGAGTCAAAGACAGCGCCTTGGATGCGTTCAGAGACTGATCGACCGATTAACCTGAATAAAACAAGGCCCATATAACAGTGGGCCTTGTTTTTAAAAATATGAGATTCAAAAACAAGAATGTAATCATAACCGGATCGGCATCCGGCATCGGAAAGAAATTATATGAGGATTTTGCAGCTGAGGGTGCAAGATCAATAGGTTTTGATATTGCCGAAGGAAGCGACTATTGCGTTGATGTTTCGAACTATAAACTGATCGAAACAGCTGTACAGGACATTCTCTCCAGATATCAGCATATTGATATTGTAGTTAATTGCGCTGGTGGTAATCCCTCAAGGATCAGACACGAAAATGTATCATTTGAACAACTGTCGATCGATACGATCGATTGGGGGGTCGGGGTGAATTTCAAGGGTCCATTGTATATGGCAAGAGCCTGTATCGGCCACATGATGGAGAGAAACAGCGGTGTCATCATCAATGTTGGCTCGATCAGTGGTGTTACCGGCAGTGCAGGAGCCGTGGATTATGCGGCAGAAAAATCCGGTCTAAAAGGCTTGACCCGATCGCTGGCTTTGTTAGGTGCACCATACAATGTTCGATGCTGTATGGTTACTCCGGGCCCTGTATTGACAAGACCGGAAATGGCTAAGATGCCAACACCGTTGAATAGAGCAGCTCAAGTCGGCGAGATCAGTGATTTCATAATGTATCTGTGCTCTGATAAGGCAGGATTCATTACGGGAAGTGAACATTTGATCGATGGCGGACGCAGCTGCGGAGGCTTGAAACATGAGAAATAAACCTATTCTGACCTGTTCGCTCAGAGAGACGGATGTAGAAGGGAATATCAATACCATTCGAAATGCCATCTACGATGGTGCAGAAGCTTTCATGCTGCATCTAGAGAAGCTGGATGAAAGATTTCACAATGTTGATGATCTGAGACGGCTATACAACTATTGCGGCGAATTACCGATTTTTTCGGTCAATTATCGGACACCACGCCGGCCGGATAAGACCGATGAGCAGCTGGTTCAGGGACAATTGTTGTCGCTAGAGGCTGGCGCCGACATATTGGATATTGTGGCAGATATATATGATCCAAACCCTGATGAGATCACGTATGATGAAAGAGCGATAGAAAAACAAAAGCAGCTGATTGATCAGGTTCATGAAAAAGGCGGGAAAGTGATGTTATCGTCGCATACTTTCCGATTCCTGAATCAAGATGAAACACTCCGGCATCTGAAAGAACTTGAGAAAAGAGGTGCTGACATGGTGAAGATAGCTGTAACGGCCAAAAATGAACGGCAGCTCAATGAAGTAATCAGAACGACGACGGTATTAAGTGAACAGATGAATATTCCTTTTTTTCATTGCTGTATGGGACAGTATGGTAAGTTGCATCGGGTATATTCAGGTCTGTTGGGATCGGCGATCGTCTTATGTGTCCAACATTATGATGAGAATTCTAACCCAAAAGAACAGCCGTTGTTGAAAGCAACTAAAGCCGTGTATGATAATTTGGATATGACGATTGCCAGAGATGAATTGACTGGCACAAGAAGGAACATTTAGGAAGAAAGGAAGAAGGATATGGGCATAAAATGTTGTGCCCGTAGTCAGAATGCTGCATTTCGCAGACGCGATTATCCTTCTCAGGATGAGTATAAAATGATTAAATGTGTTGCCGTGTATCCTCATCATATGAATTCTGAGTACAGAAATAAGATCATCGAAACAATTAGTCTGGCGGCTGAGTATGGTTTCAATGAGATCTTTACGACTCTGCATCTTCCGGAATACAGTTTGACTGAGCAATTGGCTGCTTATGAAATGATTGCTGAAGAAACAAGGCGGCATCATATGGAACTGACGGTCGATCTTGGGGGACCTTTCATTGGAAAAATCTTCGAAGATGAAAGGGCGATTAAAGTGATCAAAGACAGAAGCCCAGACTTTATTCGGCTGGATTACGGTTATGATGAAAAGCAGGTGAGACGCTTGTATAAAGAGTTTAATTTGCAAGGTTTCGTGATCAACGCCTCGATATATGATGAAAAAGAAACGGAAGCGATTATTGACCTGTTCAAACGTATCGATCCAAACATCAAGATCAGAGCCTGTCATAATTACTACATCAGAAACGAAAGCGGGATCGATGATATTTTTGCAGTAAGACAGGATGCTTTTTTTGCCCGATACGATATCCCTGTCTATTACTGTGTTCCATCTCATACCAGTCCCCGCGGGCCGCTTCATGAGGGGTTGTGTACTTTGGAAAAACACAGGCACATGAGCATCAGAAATGTTTTGACGGATTTGATCATGAATCATGATCTGAAGGCGTTCATGATGGCTGACGAATGGCTCACCGAAGATGAATTCAAGCAGATCGAAACGGTCTTCGAACAGCTGGAGAAAAACAAAGGCAAAAACAGGATCGGGATTACCTTCTATGACAACGTGTCACAGGAAGAGAAAGATATCGTTCTGGGAAAACATCTCTTCCGTTATGATTCCCCGATCGCTAATCTGCGCTCACAATCATCCAGAGAGATGGCGGAATTTGCCAAAGATGTGAAGCCCAACAACATGGTCATCAGAAAAACAGGGGATGTCACAATCGATAACAGTCTGTACAAACGATATTCTGGAGAGATGGAAGTCATGCTGGAGGATCACGATCAGGACGACAGGGTCAATGTCGTTGCTCATATAAACGACGAAAACGATCTGTATAAGCTGCTTTACTTCAGAGACGGCATCGAATACATATTTGAGGAACAAAACGATGAAAGTAACCACTGAAATCGACGTTAACCCAAAGGCTTATTTCAAACATCTGTACAGTCGAAGTTTGGCTGATATCAAGAAGTCCACGGGCAAGGATCTGAAATTGAAAGATCTCATTGATGGGTATGATTATGTGAAAATGATCCAGTATAAAAAGAAGGAAGTTCCAATTAGAATGCATATCGGCCCATTGATTGAAAATAAATTTTTTCAGGTTTCTTATGAGACGGCAGAAACTAAGTGCTTATATTATTATGACTTCAGTACCGTTGATGATCGTTACTATGTGACTTATTTTGAAGACAACAACTACAAGGAAGAAACGGTAGGCAATTATCTAGGAAACCTGAAACGCAGCTTCACAAGAAAAGTTATCGAGAGAAAGATACTTGATAACATTGAGCTGACAACAACATATATTAAAAACCACGAGGAGGATAAATGATGGTAAATATTAAAAATTTAGGAACTGAACAGAGAAACGAAAGAACATCTAATCTGGATCTCTTATCAACGATGGAGATTCTGCAGATCATGAATGAAGAGGATCTGAATGTCGTAGCAGGAGTAAAGAAAGCTTTGCTCCAGATCGAAAAAGTCGTAGAGGCAATGACAGCTACTTTGCAGAACAAAGGACGTATCGTCTATGTAGGAGCTGGTACTTCAGGAAGGACAGGGATCATCGATGCGGTTGAATGCGGTCCGACCTTCAGTTGTACAACAGAATTCCTTGGCTTAATCGCTGGCGGTTATGGAGCGATCGTAAAGGCTGTCGAAGGCGCCGAAGACCGCAAGGATTTGTGCGTAAAGGATCTAAAAGACAATAATTTTTCAAAAAATGATTTATTGGTAGGTATCGCGGCTTCTGGCAGAACACCATATGTCATCGGTGGCATTGAGTATGCAAAGCAAATCGGTGCCAAGACGGCTTGCGTTTGCTGCAACTTGAATACTGAGATCGGCGCTTTGGTCGATTACCCAATTGAAATGTCTGCAGGTCCGGAAATTCTGACAGGATCAACAAGGCTGAAATCAGGAACTTCCCAGAAAGTCATCATCAATATGCTGTCAACAGCAACGATGATCAGAACGGGCAAGGTATACAAGAACTTAATGGTTGATGTCATGGCTACTAATGGAAAGTTAGTGGAAAGATGTAGACAAATTGTTATGGCTGCAACCGATTGTGACTACGAAACGGCTGACAAAACTTTGAACATAACGGGCAACCATTGTAAGGAAGCGATTGTCATGATCCTGCTGGGTGTTGATTTGGAAACGGCTAAGAGAAAACTTGATGAATCGCAGGGAGTAGTAAGAAAAGCGGTCGAATAAAAGAACAATAAGATTATTCTTTGTTTTCCCTTTCTTTTTGTGTCTTGGCATTGAGATTATAATAATGCGGGCTAACTACGTGTTGTAGCAGAATGCCAAGCAATAAATGAGACAACTATAGGAGATAGATGCCATATAGCTGTCTCATTTTTTATTATGAAATTAGGAAGATTAAATATCCGCTCATAGTGATAATTGATAAAGCCGAAATAGGGGTCTAAGGGAAGCTGTATCAGATAAATAAGAATAGAGGAAACAGCTGTATAAACGATCAATTGAATGTATAGCGTTAGTGTCATAAGGATCCCTTTGTTTCATTCTAGCATCCTTATCTTTGAGATGAAAGCTTACCTGTGAGGACCTGAAAAAACATCAGAAAGCTTTGCGCTTAGAAAGTGCGGAGCGATACTTTTGTCTACGCTGTCGGCATAAGAAAAAAAAGTATGTTTATATGGAATTGAAATATAATATTCTTAATAGAATGTAGTATCATTCCATTGATTGTTTTAACTGTAAAGTAGATAAACCACCAGGACAAATAAGAATACTAAGGTTTCATCTACATTCTATTAAAGGTTGGAAAGGAAAGTGATACTAATGTACGACAAGGTACATTTGTATCATACAAAGAGAAATGAAGATAGCCATCATTACCGGAGGAGGTTCCGGATTGGGCCATGTTTTCTATCAGGTCATCAGCAAGCGTTATCCCGATCTGGATGAGTACTGGCTCATCGATATTCAGAAAGATAAGTTGGAAAAGATCGCTGAAGAAGATGAAAAAGTACGTCCCTTGACGCTGGATCTTGGTGACGATGCTTCCTATCAGAAACTGCAGGAACGATTGGAAGAAAACGGTGCAGACATCCGCATCCTGATCAACAACGCAGGAGTCGAAACCGTCGCTTTTTTCAAAGATGCTTCAAAGAAGGCTCTCATCAATACCGTAAAGGTCGATGCCGAAGCGGTCATGCGGATAGACAAGAGCTGTATACCTTTTATGAATAGGGGAAGCATCCTTATCCACACTGCTTCGATCTATGCCTTTTCGCCGGTGCCGGGAGATGCGGTCTATGCGGCAGCCAAGTCTTTCGTCCGTTCCTTATCAATGGCCTTACATGAAGAACTGAAAGATCAGGGGATCAAAGTACTGACTCTTTGTCCCGGAAGCATGAAGACATCGCTTGATCGAAGCGATATCAGAAGAAACATCGTTTCGATGCCTTATCTGAAGATGGAAGATGTGGCGAAAGGAGCGTTGGAGCAGGCCGAGAAGGGACGTTCGGTATATGTTCCGCATTTCTATTACCGGGCTTATTCGTTTTTCTGTAAGATCCTTCCTTCTACTTTGACAGCGAGAATACTGGGGAAGAACTACCGTTGAAAAGAAAAGGATATAAGACTTATAAAGGTGGTGTCATAATTGAGGTCTTTGTCATCGAAAAAGTGGTGGCATGAATGATCACAGTTTAGAAAGAAGAGGTCGATCTATGGATATTCTGCAGGCAGTCTTATCAGCTTTGATACTTGGATTCTTATATTACCGTATGGTGAAAAGGGAGACACCTTCACCGATATCCTGGCTTCAGGCACTCACGCCGGTCGGACTGGGCATGGTCTCGCTTCCCGTTTCTTTTTATGCGTTTATCGGTGTGTCGATGGTGATCAACTCGCTTGGGATCAGTGCCGGCGGTGCGCATCCGTTCGTAAGGTCGCTGCTGTTTGCTTTCATGATGGCGGGTTGTCCCGAAGAGCTCACAAAGCTGCTGTTCATGCTTGTCGCGATCTTCCTTTTCCGCAAAAAGATCAGAAACGTTTATGAGTACATCCTCATCGGTGCTGCGATCGGTATCGGTTTTACGCTTCCGGAGGAATTCGTATACGGAGGGGAAAGCTCGGCGTTCTGGATCAGGATGCTGACGCTGGCGGGACATATGATCTATGGGATCTTCATGGCCAAGCATCTCGGTCTTGCGAAATACAACAGGCTCAACAATAAGCCACGCTTCCTGCAATATGTGCTTGCGATCCTTGTCCCGGTCTTTCTTCACACGCTGTACGATGCGTGCACATCAAACAATCTGATGATGCTGGATGAGAATACTGCCATCCAGGATGCGGGTATCATCATCGGTCTTGCCGGGACTGCGATCCACATCATCGGTCAGTTTGTCGTCCTCTACATACTGAAGAAGAATACTGAAAAGTATTGTAATATGGCTTTGCTTGAACAGAGCGCTGAAAACGAAACAGTCCAGACGACAGATCCGAAAAACTCCTGATTTTTTTGATAGTTAAAATATAGTTTGAAAAAGCCACCTGTGTAAAGCGGGTGACTTGATCATATATGGTTTTTTTACCAGACGGCGACTCTGTCTTCCGGTGCCAGATACATGCCGTCTCCTTCTTTGATGTCATAGGTCTCATAGAATTCTTCGAACTGCTGCAGGACGGCGTTGACCCTAAGATATGCCAGCGCGTGAACGTCGGTAAGTACCCGGGCATCCACTTTTTCTTTCGTCTCTGCTTTTTTCCAGACGTTGGCATAAGCCCGGAAGAAGCGGTCGTAATCAAAGTCTTCTTTCTTTGCGGACAGTCCCAGCATGCATTTAATGCCGGCCATATCGGCGATGGTCTCGGTCTATACCAGAGCACCGTTATAGTTCTTGCCTGATCCATCGACTGTCATGGAACTCAGATAATCGATCAATCTGTTTGTCTGTCCCTGGAATTTTTGATAGTCTTCTTTCGTCCACCAGCTTGAAATGTTGCCGTCCTTGTCGTACTGGGAACCGATCGTATCAAAGGCGTGGGAGAGTTCACTCGGCCTGAATGTCGAAGTAGAAGGTGAAGCTGTCTCCCTCAAGTGAATAATCTTCGACTTCTTCAGAAGAGACTTCTTCGCCGTTGATGATCAGTTCAACCGGATCATTGAAGATGTAGCCGGGTTTGGCTTTGACTTTTCCAAAGACCGTATAGGTCTCGCCTTTTTTCACCGTTTCATCCGCATACATTTCAAGGGTGCTGTATCTTTTGAAATAGATCTCTTTTCTTTTCTTGCCACCGGAAATTATCGTATCGATGTCATAGTTTTTGTTTTCTGAAAAGATCTCCGGTACGGGTGACTGATCAAAGCCTTCAGGATCGCTGCAGGTGATACGCGTACCGGCTTTCGGCGGAGTCAATATGAATTCGACTGTTTCGATAAGTTCACCAGAACATTCGTCCATGTTTTCTTCGTTGTTGATATTCTGTTCTTTGTTCATATGACCTCCATTTTTAAACTGTTCTGTTTACCAGTCGGAATCCCAGTCCGATCCTCCGGAGTCCCAGTCGGAATCCGAATCCCAGTCGTAGTCGGAATCGGAGCTCCAGTCTGAAGAAGAAGATGAGGAAGAGGAAGAAGAATCCCAGGCATCGTCATAATAATAGGAATCCTTGAAATCGGTATACGGCTGTGTTTCGTAGTATTCATCGGAAACATAGTCGTAGTCCGGATATTCATATGTAAAATCATCGTAGGTATCGTAGTAATACCAGTCGTCATAATCGTAGGTATAGACGTCATTGCCATAGAAGTAATAGTAATTGCCGCCTTGCGTATAATACCCGTCGTGTCTATGATTGCTTCGATAGCCAAGCAGGAAGCCGACTGTTCCAGCAAGCGATACGACCACGAGGATGGCACAGGCTACGATAAAGTGTGCGAGATTCTTGCGGAAGATGACGAAGCAGACAGTCGCGATCAGAAACAGCAGTCCGACGATCCAAAGCGGTACGATCGTTGCCGATACGCCGATACTGACGAACGCACCGAACGCCATAGCCAGGTAGAGGACAAGCGATTGACCGGATACGGTATTACGGGAAGGCGACCTCTTACGGGAGATGCTGCGGCTTTTCTGTTCGAGGATCTCAGATTTCAGTTTCATGTAGATCTCGTTGACCGCATAGGCTTCATCAGTTCCCTTATAGCGGATCGCCCTTTGGCCATTGGCTTTGTTTTTGTAGACGATGAAATCCGGACCGTCTTTATAGATGCCGAACGCTTTCGGTTCCTTGATGTCCCGGCCGATAAAATAGCGCGTGACGCTCATCGGCGGCAGTTTTCTGGCTTTATACCATTCCTGAAGCTGTTGTATCGTTTGCGGTGTATCGGAAACGATACGTTTAAAATTTTTGTTTACGGCACCGCAGTTGGGACATTTTTCTGCTGTCTCATCGATAAAGGCACCGCAATACTCACATTTTACCTGAGGCATAGATCCTCCTTATGAAACATATCATTTTAATTATACAGGGAAAACGCAACGCAGATGTCACCGTTGTGCTTGAATGCAAGTTCCACGGGCGTATATAAAAAGATCTCTTTTTTGATGAAAGAGATTCCTTGCATAATGTTTCTGTTTTGATGATATCACATTTACGGGGAGTGTACAGTTTTGTCCTGCAGATCGCATAAACCAGGAAGATCCTTAAAATTGGGCGGATTTTATTGACAAAAGGGATTTTGTAAAGGCTTACATGATGATATCATAAAAATAGTATAACGGAAATTATCCGTGTTTTTGAGACCTATGAAGTATATGTGAAGTATATAGGTATGAGGGGGCGTAATATGTTGAAGAGATGGCTGTCGCTCATTATGGTCACGTTGATGCTTATAAGCAATATGCCGATAAACGTCAATGTCTATGCAGAGGAAGATCCGATCATAGAGATCACAGAAGAAAATGAGGATCCTTCAGAAGCAACGGAAATCACACCTTCGGAAGGAAGCGGGGAGGATGAAGAGATCCCCGAGGTACCGGATGAAACGCCGGTACAGGACGAGGGTGAAGAGGAAGTTGTTCCTGAGATCACGGAGGATATTCCGACAGAAACCGGCGAAGGGAACATGGATGTTCCCGACATAGAGGATGAAGCAGTCTATATCGTCTTTGAAGAACTGGAAGCAGTTCAGGTTTTTGGTGCAGCCGCTACATCTCCGGAAATGGCTGCAGCATCTTTGCAGGAAGCCACCTCTTTAGATAACGATGCGATCGATGAAGCGATCGAAGAACTTTTCCTGGAAGCGGAAAATGATGCTCCGGAAGAAGACGACCTCGTTCCCAGTATGGATGGTACGCAGATCGAAGATAATTTCGCCGCCAAATGGGTCACGAGCGATACATCACCGGATAATGAAAATTCAGCCTTACTCTACCTCAGACCCGGAAACAAAGACCCTCAATCCATGCGTCTGCAGATCAATTATGCTTTGTCAGGCGAACACAACTATAACGCGGGCGATATCACGATAACCATTCCGGCTTATCTGTTTACCGATCGCAACGGCAACAAGATCGGAAATGTCACTGTCCCTTATCCGGAAGATCCTTCCACGAAGGCGGATTTCAACTGGAAACGGATCGGTGATCAGATCATCATCACCAACACGAAGAAAATGTCTGCAGCCACCAAGGGCTATATGCAGATCGAATACAGCGGAGTCTATCCGGAGCAGGTCCAGGATATGAAAGTATCCAACGACTTTTCGGCTACCATCGAGGTCGTTACCTGGAGAGGTAATCTGATCGGCAGAAGGAGCAATGTCCTCAATGCCCAGATCGATACGGAAGCAAGGATCAATTCCGCCAACAAAGGTACCACTGCTGCCAACAGAGTTCCCGCATCTTCCATTCCGGAAAGCCAGAGGATAGAGGGCGAAGAAGAATACATCGTTGTCGACTGGTATGTCTATGGTCACATCTCTGGCAATACGCCTTATACTCTGTCTTTTACAGATACAATACCGATGGTAGATGGAAAACCGGAATACAACGGATTTGTCGTTGACTCCAATGCCAGAGATTATATTGATGAGGAAGGCGTCTATCATTCCGGTACAGTCTATACCGGTTCTTCCAACGGACAGACTTCCTATTACAGTGTACGTACGGCATATCCTGCTTCGCAGTTTGTGAAGGATACCTTATATGAATTCCATAACAACGCTGTTTTGACGGTTACAGAGGTCGACCCGAAAGCGGAAGTGGTAAATCCGAACTATCAGGAGAAAGATCCGCAGCTTGTGACAACAGCTCCCTGTTCTGCCAAGAGGCAATGGAGTTTCCGTGATCCGGCCTGGATCGAGCCGCAAGGACATTTCAATACGAACAAGATCGGTAACGATGACAAGCCAGGAGGGAACCGGACACACAACTCGGTCTCTACCTATAGTGACACCCATACATACAGCGGGAACTATTATGGTATTTATCCTTCTGCTTTGAATGAGATCAGGGAGGGTAAAGAATACATTCAGCTGTCCTATACGATCAACAGCCGCGGATATCTGATGCCCTGGACCTATGATTTTGACAATCTGCCTTGGGAAGAACCGTATATCCGTTCTGTAAACAACTATTTCAAGCGCTATCTGAATCTGACTACGACCGATACGGGTCTCAAGATCAACGGATCGGCTTTGACGATCTTTGATGATTATACTTTCACTTCTGTTGAGATCCTTGACCCTTATATATATGACGGTGTTCCGCAGAACGTTACGGCCGATGGTGATTATATCGCCAAATATGCCGAAGACGGTACGTTCAAGTATACGCGCAGCAATGATCTGAGCAAGGCTCCTGATATCAAGCTGCAGATCCTTCGTAATGGGGAATGGGAAGATTATGCGACAGTATCTTATGCGAGCGGTTCGCATGTCGTGACGGTGAACGGATCGACCACGACCAACACCGTCATTCCGGTTCCTGCCGATACGGAAAACATCAGGACGATCACAACGACAAACGTTGCGGCGATCGACTACGATATCCGTCCGGTTGTAAGACTGAAGAATAATGCCAAGATCAAGAACATCACAGAACTTGCGTTCAGCAAGTCCAATACGCCGAGCGTTTCCGTATATAACGGTGTTTCGATGAATGTCGTCTGTGAAGATGAGGATCTGATCACGATATCAAAATCCGGATACGATTCCCTGCGCGGTTATACGACGGATACTTTCGTCATTCCCAGCAAGACGGCAAAGCAGACAAGAACGGATTATGAGAACCGTCTTGTGACGG